>JAZQMJ010000172.1:0-1729 GCA_045543435.1 Mailhella sp. | reverse complement strand
TCTTGCCGGCGATGTCGGGGGCGGAGCCATGGCTGGGTTCGTAGAGGCCGAAGGTGCCGTCGGCGAGGCTGGCGGAAGGAAGCATGCCGAGAGAGCCGGTGATCATGCTGGCTTCGTCGGAAAGGATGTCGCCGAACATGTTCGAGGTGAGGATGACGTCGAACTGATTGGGGCGGTACACCAGCTGCATGGCGGCGTTGTCCACGTACATGTGGGAAACGGTCACTTCAGGATATTCGGCGGCCATTTCCGTCACGATCCTGCGCCACAGGCGGGAGGACTCGAGCACGTTGGCCTTGTCCACGCTCACGAGGTTCTTGCCGCGGGCCATGGCGGCGTTGAAGGCCACCTTGGCGATGCGGCGGATCTCCATCTCGGAGTAGCGTTCCACGTCGTAGGCTTCGGGGCCGTACTTGCCTTCGCGCCAGCCGTGTTCGCCGAAGTAGATGCCGCCGGTGAGTTCGCGCACTATCATGAGGTCCATGCTGTCGCCGATGTTCTCAGGCTTGATGGGGCAGGCCTTGGCAAGGGCCTTGTGCATGATGGCGGGGCGCAGGTTGGCGTAGAGGCCGAGGCCTTCGCGGATCTTGAGCAGGGCCTTTTCAGGGCGTTCGGCACCGGGGAGGCTGTCCCACTTCGGGCCGCCCACAGCGCCGAGGAGAACGGCGTCGTGTTTCTTGCACACGGCAACGGTGTCTTCGGGGAAGCAGGTGCCCACGGCGTCGTAGGCCGCGCCGCCCATGAGGCGGTAGGTGTACTCGAACTTGTGGCCGAACTTGGCGCCGACCTTGTCCAGGACCTTGATGGCTTCGGCAACGATCTCAGGGCCGATGCCGTCGCCGGGGATGACTGCGATGCGGTAGTCAGACATAGTGTGTCCTCGAGAGAGTTTTTTCGGGAGAGATCATCTCCCCCGGACGCCCACATTCCTGCGCCTTTGCGTACTGCCTCGCAAGCCGCGTCAGGCCGCAGGAAAGCGGTGTTCAGAGAAAACGCCTTTTCAGGCAAATAAAAGTCTTTGGAAGAAGGGGAGGGGCGCGGGGAGGGGAAGGAAGCTTTTCTCCAGAAAAGTTCCTTCCCTTCCCCGCAAAACCTTACTTCCCAATCTTGCTCTTCGAATAGTTCACGAGCCCGCCGCAGGCGATGAGGTTCTGCATGAAGGGCGGGAAGGGTTCGGCCTGGAAGGTCTGGCCCGTGGTCTCGTTGGTGATGACGCCGGTGTTGAAGTCCACGCTCACAGTATCTCCGGCCTTGATGTTCTTGGCGGCTTCCTCGCATTCGAGGATGGGCAGGCCGATGTTCAGGGCGTTGCGGAAGAAGATGCGGGCGAAGGTGGAGGCGATGACGCAGGAGATGCCGAGGTACTTGATGGACAGCGGGGCGTGTTCACGCGAGGAGCCGCAGCCGAAGTTTTTAAGGGCCACCATGATGTCGCCGGGACGGGCGTTCTTCACGAAATCGGGGTCTTCCGACTCCATGCAGTGAGAGGCCAGCTCCTTGGGATCGACCACATTGAGGTAGGCACCGGGAAGGATGACGTCGGTATTGATGTCATCGCCGAAAACAAAGGCTCTGCCATGGGCGTTCTGCATCATTCCACTCCTTCAATGCTTTCAGGGCTGACGATGCGGCCCGCGATGGCGGAAGCCGCGGCTACGGCCGGGCTGCACAGATAGACTTCCGATTCTACGTGGCCCATGCGGCCCACGAAATTGCGATTGGTGGTGGA
>JAZQMJ010000171.1:0-3944 GCA_045543435.1 Mailhella sp. | reverse complement strand
CACCATGCCCTGTCTCGAGGCGGCGTTCCTGCTGCGGGTCAGAGCGAGTACTGGTACTTTACCTGCAGTGACACGCTTATGGGGTCCGGGCCGATGATGTCCGGGCGGCGAACGACGCCGCTGGCGGCGCGTACTGCGCGCAGTGCCGAGGCGTCGAGTTCGGGCGTGCCGGAAGTCTTGACAAGGATGATGTCGCGGAACGAGCCGTCCGGCGCGATGGTGAAGGCGCAGAGGGCCACGCCTATGAGATGCGTGCCTCCTCCGTCGAGACGGCGTGCGTGTATGGCGTCATCCACCTCGTCGAGATAGCGGAGGTAGGCTCGGCGTTTGCGGTCCAGCTTCTCGGCTTCTTCTCGGTCCTGAGGCGAAGCCGACTGCAGGCCTGTGCCTTCGCGTACAGAGGAGCGGCTCAAAGCGGAGGAGTCGTCCATTTCGAGCACGGCATTGAACGCGACAGTCTCATCCGGTTCGGGGCCATGGAAGAGCGTGAGCGAGAAGTGCAGGAAGAGCGAAAGGGCTATGCCTGTCCAGAGTCGTCCGCTGTCTGTCATAGCGGCCTCATTTCCTGCGCTCTTCGGGGCGCGAGGTAGCCACCATGAGTTTTTCGCCGCCCAGCATGCGCACTTCGTCCACCACGAAGATGAGGGCGTCCACAGGGGCTTTCGGGTCGGCCTTGAGCACGAGCTGGCCGGGTTCCTTCTTGAAGCCGCGTACTATTTCCTGGAGCTTGTAGCGCAGGAATTCGCGTTCCACGGGCACGCCGTCGCAGAGGTAGGAGCCGTTTTCTTCAAGGCGCACTTCTACCACGCGGCCGGAAAGGGCCTGGCTGGACTGCGCGGAAGGCAGGTCGATGTCGAGCCCTCGCACGGCGAAGGCCGAGGCAATGATGAAGAAGATGAGCAGGATGAATATCACGTCCATGAAGGGCGTGAGGTCGAGGTCTGCCCTATGTTCGGAGCGGGGGCGCAGGCTTATCATATCAGCGCTCCGCGGGGAGGGAGAGCAGGGGGTTGGCGGCTTCGGAGAGGGCGGATGCCACGCTGTTCACGCGACTCTGGAAATGATGCAGGAAGAAAAGCGCGGGAATGGCGATGACGAGGCCTGCCGCCGTAGTGATGAGGGCCTGCCATATGCCGCCTGCCAGCTGGTTCATGTTCACGCCTGCCTGGGCGTTGGCGATCTCGGAGAAGGTGGAGATCATGCCCAGAACTGTGCCAAGAAGGCCCATGAGGGGGGCGAGGCGGGCAAGGATGGACAGCATGGAGAGATGCTTTTCCAGACGGCGCACCACGGCCTCGCCTTCGATGCGCAGGGCGGCCTCGCGGTTGGCGTGCTGGGCCGTCATGAGCTCGGCAAAGCGTTTGAGCAGGGGCGTCCTGCCCAGTTCGTCCAGAAGCGCATCGGGAGAACCGGCAACGGCCTGCTCGAGGCTTTCGGTGAACTGTTTGGAAGGGAAGGCGCAGGAGGAGAAAAGCAGGATGCGCTCGATGACGATGGCGGTGACCATGACGGAGACCAGAGCCAGAGGCCACATCATCCAGCCGCCCAGCATGAAGATATTCATGGAAGCTCCTTGTTTTCGCCCCGTGGGCAGGCGTGTTGCTGTGTTCAGACCGTGAGGCCAGTGCCGATGAGCACGAGGTCTATCGGCTTTTCCTCCGGGGCTGGCGTTATTTCGAGCTGGCCTGCGGCGTACTGCACAACGCAGACTCCCTCACCCTCTATCTCGATGATGCCCTTGGCGCGGCAGAGGCCCGGGCCTGCGTCGCGGAGCAGGGCTTCGAGGTCGGCAACGGCCACAGGGGCTTCGAAGGTGAGGGCTTTGGCCACATAACCTTCGTCCTCGTGCGTCGAGCGGGCCTTGGCCGTCTGCCCAAGACTCATGAGCTGAGGCCTGTGCGAGGGAAGGCGCGATTCAGTATGCGAGTCTATCCATGCATCCAGCTCGCCGAAAGGAATATTGCCATATTGGGCAGGAATAACAAGTGCTTTCGGGTTCAGGGACTGCAGGCGGGAAGAAAGCCCTTCCAGTGCGGAGGAAGAGACCATGTCGCTCTTGTTCAGGATGATGACGTCGGCCTTGAGGAGCTGGGCATGGCGAATGCCGGAATCTTCGGGGCGCGAGCCCACAGTGTCTTCTTCCATCGAGCCGCAGAGGTCGAGGGCATCGGCCACAGTGATGACGAGGCCGGGGATGACGAGGTCGCTCAGGCCGCCGAGGGCCTCCATGATATTGGCGGGGTTGGCAAGGCCCGTGGTCTCCAGCACGAACTGCTCGGCGGGCATGGCGGCGATGATGCGCTCGAGGCCGGGGCGCAGGCTGTCGGCAAGGGAACAGCACACACAGCCTTCGTCCAGGGCTTCCACGAGCGTGTCGTTCTTCATGAGCGTGGCGTCGAGCTCGACTTTGCCGAACTCGTTCTGGATGACGCCGGTGTAGCGTTCGCGTCCGTGCAGGAAGTCCAGCCAGCGGCGCAGGAAGGTGGTCTTGCCTGCACCGAGGAAGCCGGTGAGCACATGGAGCACGGGGCGGGCGAGCTGTTCCATCTCTTCGGGCTTATGGCGCAGGGGCAGGGCGCGGAGCGAGTGCAGCGCCTCGTTTTCCATGGCCAGGGAAGGGCCGAAAGACGCGGTGAGCGAGAGCATGGCTTCCTTCTCGTTCTCGCATTCTTCAAGTCCGCCGAAGGTGCGGAACTGCATGCGCGGGACGAAGTGCAGGCCCTTGGCGATATCGGCGACTTCGCCGAGCTGCTGTTCGGCTGTGGCCGTGAGCACGGAGAAGAGGCGCAGGAAAAGGCTGAAGGAAGGCACGTCGCATTCGGGATGGCCGGGCTTGACTATCCAGCCGGCCGCTACCTCCACGCCGTCCACGGAGATGACGCGGTGCCGGGCCGGAGCTTCCAGCGTGAGGGCGAGGGCGTCGCCTTTGAAGGAGACGTCGAGCCGGAGCTGGCCGAGGCAGAAGGGCTTGAAATGGAATTCACTGCCCGTGAAGTCGCGTACGGCGTCGGCGTACATGGGGGCGAGGCCGAAATGCAGGGCACCCAGGGGGAAGCGGTCGAGCAGGGGCGATTCGGAGGCCGGGAAGATGAAAAGGCTGAACCAGCCGCGCAGGCAGTGCGGGGAGGAATCCGTGGCTTCGAATTCCTTTTCGCCGTCGAAGCGAATGCCGAAAATAAGGTCGGAACCGGCCACGCGGCAGGTCCATGCCGGGTGTTCCGAGGCAGAGGGGCGTACGCCGCGCCAGCCGAGGGCACGGGCGCGGGTGCGCTCGAAGTGAGCGGCCATGATGAGAGAGGTGAAGATGCTGGCGCAGTCGGAGTCGCTGGCTCCGAGGGCGCGGGGAAGTATGCTTTCCAGTTTCATGGCCGTTCCTGAAAAGAAGCGCACGAGCAGGGATACTCGTGCGCTTCGGTCAATGGTTTAGGCGGGGAAGGTTATGATGTCGCCGTTGCCAAGATAGTTGGTGGTCTTGGAGCGGAAGCGGGCGGTGCCCTTCACCACGGGGTAGCCGGCATCGACGAACTTCTGTGCCGTGATGAGGCCTGTGCAGTGGTTGCAGCCCACGCGTTCCAGTTCCCACTTCTTGAGGCCGATGACGAGGTCGTCGTACTTGGGATCCCAGTCGTCGAAGGGCGAGATGTGCAGGCCGCCGTAGAGGCCGTAGAACTTGTCCTTCTCGTACTTGAGTTCCTTGTAGGCGGTGTCGGCGAAGAGGATGATGCCTTGGTGGCAGCAGCCGGTGATGGACACGAGGCCCACGTCCTTCACGTTGCAGTACAGGGAGATCTCGCCGAAGACCTTGAAGATGATGGGGCATTCGAACATGTAGAGAGCCACGCCGGGCTGGATCTCATGCAGTCCCTTCTTCACTTCGGTCCACGGGCCGACATGGCCGGAGTCCTTGATGTACTGCTTGCCCTGCGGGTAGAAGGTGCTGGGCG
>JAZQMJ010000170.1:0-7262 GCA_045543435.1 Mailhella sp. | reverse complement strand
CGAGGCGTTGAAGGCCTTCACGGCACCCATGGCGTTGCGCTCGATGCAGGGTATCTGCACATAGCCGCCCACCGGGTCGCAGGTGATGCCGAGGTGATGCTCGAGCGCCACTTCGGCGGCGTTCTCCACATAGCGGGAGGGATTGCCCAGCGCATCGGTGAGCATGGCCGCCGCCATGGCCGAAGCCACGCCTACCTCGCCCTGACAGCCGACTTCGGCTCCGGCGATGCTGGCGTTGTGCTTGGCGATGAAGCCCACGGCCGCCGCGGCAAGGAAGCCTTCGCGTATGGCGCGGTCGCCCACATGCATGTCATGACGCATGGCATAGACCAGCGAGGGCATGACGCCGGACGCGCCGCAGGTAGGAGCTGTGACGATGACGCCGCCGGAAGCGTTCTCTTCGGAAGCCGCGAAGGCATAGGAATTCAGGGCCGCGAGGAACTTGCCCGGAGCGACGCTGAGGGAATGAGCGCGCCTGTGGAGCATATGGGCCTTGCGCTCCACCTTGAGCGGGCCGGGCAGACAGCCGGAGCCCTGAAGGCCATGCTCCACCGACTGCTCCATGCGGTCGAATATCTCGTTGAGGCCGTCGATGATCTGCGGGCGCGTCGCACCGGTCACAGCCATCTCGTTAGCCAGCATGATCTCATAGATATTGAGGCCTTCGGCTCGTACTATGTTCCTCAGCTCCGTCATGTTCCCATACTTGTACACCGGCTCGCCAAGTTCCGGGGCCTGCCAGCCCTCCCACTGCACGAAGCCGCCGCCCACGGAATAGTAGGCCCGTTCGAAAAGCACTTCGCCCGCCGCGTCGAGCAGTTCGGCCACCAGCGTATTGCTGTAGGGGTAAGAGTGGATGATGGAATCATGCACGATGTCGGCCAGCGATACCGCCACCGGCTTTCCGCCGAGCTCTATGCGGTATTCCGTCCCCTTCTCTGCGTTCAGCCGGGGAAGCAGGCCGAAAGGGCAGTCCTCCGGCTTCGTGCCCAGAAGGCCGGCAAGGATGGCGGCATCCGTCCCATGCCCTTCGCCCGTGGCGCTGAGAGAACCGAAGAGGCGCACCCGTATGCGGGCCGCACGGGCCAGGATCTCACGAGGAAGCTCCGCACAGACCTCGACGAACAGCTTCCCAGCCTTCATGGGTCCGATGGTATGAGAGCTGGACGGGCCGGGGCCTATCTTGAACAGAGAAAACAGAGAAGTGGTGATATATGACATGACTGCTCCTGGCCGCATGATGCCCCAGAAAATTCCGAAACGACAGGGCGGCCCTCCTGCGAAGGAAAGCCGCCCGCAACAGATGAAAGCCCGATGGCGATATCGCCTATTCGGCGGCCATATCCTTTTCTTCCGCTTCCAGATCGTCGGAATGCTTGAGCAGTTCCTCTATCTGGATATCGCCGCAGAGAACGCCGACTATCTCGTCGTTCTCATCGGTCACGGCCTGAGAGACGGAGAGGATGAGCGCACCGGTGTACTGAGACTGGTACACATCGGTCACATGCAGTTCGCCGTCGCGCATAGGCTCCTTGAACCACTGGCGGTCGGAGTAGTCGTAGCCGGGGTCGGGCAGATTGCCGTACTTGGGCGCATGCTTCTCGTCCGTCACCACGGCCTGCACGAGCTTGCCCTGGGCATCCGTGAGCTGGATGAACTGTATATAAGGATAATGGTCGGCGAATTCCTGCATGGCTTCGCAGCGTTCCACATGGCCATGCGTGCCATGGCAGACCAGCGCCATGCGCGACATGATGCCGGAAGCGAGGCGGCTGGCCAGCCTCTTGAGCTTCTCGAGTTCGGAAATGAAGAGCTCGGGCATATGATGCTTCACCAGCACCATCATTTCCTTATTGGAGAAGGAGGTGTTGCGGCCGGCCTCGTAGGCCTGCATGATATCGTTGTAGATGAGGCCCACGGCAGGGTGCTTCTTGGTGACCTTGCGCTCTTCGGGCAGGTCGAGATTGCTGTTGATCCAGTAGGCCACGCCGGCACGGCCGGACTTGTCCGTGATGATGATGGGCACGGGGCGGTTCAGGATGCGGGCCGTATCGAAGATATTGTAGATCTCTTCGTTCTTGGCCAGGCCGTCCACATGCACGCCTGCGCTGGTGGCGTTGAAGTCGCGGCCCACGAAGGGATAGTTCGGCGGGATGACGTATTCCAGCTCGCGGGCGAAGTAGTCGGCTATCTCGGAAATGACCGTGGTGTCGGCGGCATCGTCGTTGCCCGTGAGGGAGATGTACTCCATGACCAGAGCTTCCACAGGGGTGTTGCCCGTGCGCTCGCCGAAGCCGAGAAGCGCGCCGTTGACCGAAGCACAGCCGTAGAGCCATGCGGTGACGCCGTTGACCAGCACCTTGTGGAAGTCGTTGTGGCCGTGCCATTCCAGCCACTGGCCGGGAACGCCGGCTTCATCGGTGAAGGCGCGCACGATGCCCTGCACGGAACGCGGGAGTGCGGCGCCGGCATAGGGCACGCCGAAGCCCATGGTGTCGCAGAGGCGTATCTTCACGGGCATGCTGGCCTGCTTCGATAGCTCCATGAGGCGGGCGGCGAAGGGCAGGCAGAAGCCGTGTATGTCGGCGCGGGTGATGTCTTCGAAGTGGCAGCGGGGCACTATGCCCCATTCAAGGGCGCGTTCGATGAGGCGCAGGTAGTCGTCCATGGCCTTCTGGCGCGTCTTGCCCAGCTTCAGGTAGAGATGATAGTCCGACACGCTGGTGAGCATGCCCACTTCGTCGAATTCCATGTCGCGGGCGATGCGCAGGTCGTCCTCGTTGGCGCGTATCCAGCCGGTGACGCGGGGGAAGCGGTAGCCGCGGGCGCGGCAGGTCTCGATGGCCTTGCGGTCCTTGGCGGAATACATGAAGAATTCCGTAGCCTGGATGAGGCCGCTCTTGCCGCCGAGCTTATGGAGCAGGTCGAAGATATGCGCTATCTGCTGGACAGAATAGGGAGGGCGTGCCTGCTGGCCGTCGCGGAAGGTGGTATCGGTGATGAAGCACGGATCCGCGGGGCGGGGCGCGATGATGGTATCGTCAAAGCCGATGCGGCCTATCTTAGTATAAGGATAAAGTTCGCGGTAGAGCTGGGGGTCGGCTCTTTCTTCAAGGTGAAGACTGCGTTTCGAACTTTGCGTAAAAAGTTTCATCGTACCTCCATATAAACCTGAGAAGCTCATTGCCCTCCTTTCCGAGGGAACTCATATCCTAGCTGGTCACTGCGAAAAAATAAAGTATTCTCTGCCGGATTTTTCTCGAAATACGTCATTTCCCTGCCAGCAGGACTCCATTGAAAAGGCACACCCTTCAGGACGCCCAGATGCCGACCGCTCTCAGACTGCTTCTTCCCGAGAAAAGGAAAATTCTCCTTTTCCTGACTATGTTAAATTTTTCACACCGCTTCTTTTCCGCATATTCCCCTTTGCACCTCAAAGACGGAAAATACATTTTATCAGTCATTATACCTGGTTATAAATAAGGATAAGCCGCATACTCCTCTACGGAAAAAGCTTCCGAGCGCGCCGCTTGTTGCGCAGGAGAACGACTGAAAATTTCACGAAAACTCACACAAAAACCCTAAGGTACGCCAATATCATACCTTTTTAACTTTCCTTACAAAAAAGCGGGGCTTGCGCCGCTTGTGAACAGCTCCGGGGCTATTGTGTTCAGCTTGAAAATGGGGTAGGTATGTGCTTACACACTGAAAGGTCGGTCTTTTTTCGTGTTTAAAACACACCGACAGCCATCAAGTGTACTAGGGGTCGCCCCGCCGGAACGGAGTTTTTCCGTTTCCAAAATGTTGGCCGGGCGACAGACCCATAATTAACCATGTGGAGGTAAGGCAATGGCGAAACATGCAACTCCCCTGCTGGACCAGCTCGAATCCGGTCCTTGGCCCAGCTTTGTTTCTGATATCAAGCAGCTTGCCGAAAGCCGCGCTCAGAACGCTCAGGGTCTTGACTACCAGATTCCCAGCGACGCCCCTGAGGATCTGCTTGGCATCATGGAACTGTCCTATCAGGACAAGGAAACCCACTGGAAGCACGGCGGTATCGTCGGCGTGTTCGGTTACGGCGGCGGCGTTATCGGCCGTTACTGCGACCAGCCCGAAAAGTTCCCCGGCGTGGCTCACTTCCACACCGTCCGTGTGGCTCAGCCTTCCGGTAAGTACTACAGCTCCGAATTCCTGCGCGGCATCTGCGACATCTGGGATCTCCGTGGTTCCGGCGTGACCAACCTGCACGGCTCCACTGGTGACCTCGTGCTCATCGGCACCCAGACTCCTCAGCTCGAAGAAATCTTCTACGAACTGACCCACAACCTGGACGTCGACCTCGGTGGCTCCGGCTCCAACCTGCGTACTCCCGCTGCCTGCCTCGGCATGTCCCGCTGCGAATACGCCTGCTACAACACCCAGCTCGCCTGCTACCAGCTCACCCAGGACTACCAGGACGAACTCCATCGTCCCGCTTTCCCCTACAAGTTTAAGTTCAAGTTCGACGGCTGCCCCAACGGCTGCGTGGCTTCCATGGCCCGCTCCGACTTCTCCGTCATCGGCACCTGGAAGGACGACATCAAGATCGACCAGGACGCCGTGAAGGCTTATGTGGCTGGCGAATTCGCTCCCAACGCTGGCGCCCACTCCGGCCGCGACTGGGGCAAGTTCGACATCGTGAAGGAAGTCGTGGATCTCTGCCCCACCCACTGCATGAGCTGGGACGGCAACAAGCTCTCCATCGACACCAAGGAATGCGTGCGCTGCATGCACTGCATCAACACCATGCCTCGCGCTCTGCACATCGGTGACGACCGCGGCGCCTCCATCCTCGTCGGCGCTAAGGCCCCCATCCTCGATGGTGCTCAGATGGGCTCCCTCCTCGTTCCCTTCATTCCCGCTGAAGAACCCTTTGATGAAATCAAGGGCGTTATCGAAAAGATCTGGGACTGGTGGATGGAAGAAGGTAAGAACCGTGAACGTCTCGGTGAAACCATCCGTCGTCTCTCCTTCCAGAAGCTGCTCGAAGTGACCGAGATTCCCCCCGTTCCTCAGCACGTCATCGAACCCCGTACCAACCCCTACATCCTCTTCAAGGAAGAAGAAGTGCCTGGCGGTTGGACTCGCGACCTCGTGGCTTACCGCGAACGTCATCAGCGCTAATCAGAAGGAGAGTAGAAAATGGCTTTTATTTCTTCCGGTTACGATCCCGCAAAACCCATGGAAGGCCGTATCTCTGATATCGGTCCCCGCAAGTACGACTCCTTCTTCCCTGAAGTCATCGCTAAGAACTTCGGCAAGTGGCTGTACCACGAAATCCTGGAACCCGGCGTGCTCATGCACGTTGCCGAATCCGGCGACAAGGTGTACACCGTCCGCTGCGGCGGCGCTCGTACCATCACCACCGTGCACATCCGTGAAATCTGCGAAATCGCCGACAAGTACTGCGGCGGCTCCGTGCGTTTCACCACCCGTAACAACGTCGAATTCATGGTGACCGACGAAGAAACCCTCGCTGCCCTCAAGGCCGACCTTGCTTCCCGCAAGTTCGCCGGCGGTTCCTTCAAGTTCCCCATCGGCGGCACCGGTGCCGGCGTGACCAACATCGTGCACACCCAGGGCTGGATGCACTGCCACACCCCCGCTACCGACGCTTCCGGTCCTGTGAAGGCCCTCATGGACACCGTCTTTGAAGACTTCCAGAACCATCGCCTCCCCGCTCCCGTGCGCATCTCCCTGGCCTGCTGCCTCAACATGTGCGGCGCCGTGCACGTGTCCGACATCGGTATCGTCGGTATCCACCGCAAGCCTCCGATGATCGACGTTGAATGGGTCGACCAGCTCTGCGAAATCCCCCTCGCTGTCGCCGCCTGCCCCGTGGCCGCCGTGCGTCCCACCAAGGAAGATTTCGATGGCAAGAAGGTCAACTCCGTGGCCATCAAGGGCGAACGCTGCATGTACTGCGGTAACTGCTACACCATGTGCCCCGCTCTCCCCATCTCCGATGGCGAAGGCGACGGCTGCCTCATCATGGTCGGCGGCAAGATCTCCAACCGTATCAGCCGTCCTAAGTTCTCCAAGGTCGTCGTTTCCTACATCGAAAACGAAACTCCTCGCTGGCCTACCCTCTGCGCTACCGTGAAGCACATCCTTGACGTGTACGCTGCCAACGCCAACAAGTACGAACGCCTTGGCGACTGGGCCGAACGCATCGGCTGGGAAAAGTTCTTCGAAGTCTGCGACCTCGAATTCACCCCCCAGCTCATCGACGACTTCCGCGACCACGCTTACTACAGCTGGCGCCAGTCCACCCAGTTCAAGTTCTCCGAAATGGCTGCCGACGCCTACAAGGGCGCTGAAGCTCACGGCGAAGCTGGCACCGCTGGCGTGACCGACGAAGACACCGCTCTCGTCTACAACTGGCTCGTTGAAAAGACCAGCAAGCCCGGCGCCAAGACCAAGTACTACTTCAACCAGTTCCTCGAACTGTTCCCCGGCGCCAGCCCCCGCAAGGTTAAGGCTGTGCTGACCGCCCTCGTGAACGAAGAAAAGGTGGCTTACTGGTCCTCCGGCTCCACCACCATGTACGGCCTCAAGGGCATGGGCAAGAAGGAAGAAGCTGACGACTAAGTCAGACTTCCTGCCGCTGAAAAGCGGAGCCTGCGATAACACAGCCTAGGCTGTAAGTTCGCAGACTTTCCAGATATCTGGAATGCTATGGGGGAAGCTCCTTTGGGAGCTTCCCCCTTTTTCCTTATCCTGAACCCGAATCCCAACTCAGCCATATTTCCATGGAACAGGCACGACTCGTCATTTCCGGTCTTTCCGGCGGCAGCGGCAAGACCCTCGTCTCTCTGGGCCTCACCCGCCTCTTCACGCGCCGCGGCCTCGCCGTACAGCCCTGCAAGAAAGGCCCGGACTACATCGACTACGCATGGCTGGCCCTTGCCGCCCGCCGCTCCGCCGCCTGCCTCGACCCCTATTTCCAGAACGACGAAGCCCTGCTCCGCCAGTTCGTCCAGGTCTGTTCTCGCCGCCCGGCCGATATCGCCGTCATCGAAGGCAATCGCGGACTCTTCGACGGGCGTGACGTCACAGGCACCTGTTCCACGGCGCATGTCTCCCGCCTGCTGAGCGCGCCAGTCATACTCACCATGAACTGCGCCAAGATGACGCGCACCGCCGCCGCCATCGTGGCAGGCATGGCTTCTTTCGAACCCGGCGTCCGCCTTGGCGGCGTCGTGCTGAACAATGTGGCCAAC
>JAZQMJ010000169.1:0-3502 GCA_045543435.1 Mailhella sp. | reverse complement strand
CGCGAAGGCGAACGCCTTCTCATCCCGCTGAACATGCGCGACGGCAGTCTGCTCTGCCGCGGCCTCGGCAACCCCGACTGGAACGAGAGCGCACCCCACGGCGCGGGCCGCCGCCTGAGCCGCTCCGAAGCCAAGGGCGCTATCACCCTGCCGGAGTTCCGCAAGGCCATGCGCGGCATCCACAGCACCTGCATCAGCCGCGAGACCATCGAAGAAAGCCCCATGGCCTACAAGGACGCCGAGGGCATCGTGGCGGCCCTCGGGCCGACCGCAGATATCGTGGATCGCCTGCGCCCGCTGTACAACTTCAAGGCCGGAGGCGAATAGATGCGCGGCTCTATACTGCTTATCAGCGCAGGCATCGGAAGCCCCGCCGAGTGCGAGCTTGCCGTGGACAAGATGCTGGAATTTCTGTCGAAACGCTTTAGCGTCGAGCTTCTGGAACGCTCCGAAGGACGCTCCGGCCACGCGCGTTCCGTACTGCTCTCCTCACCGGACGACCTTTCGGGATTCGAGGGCGCTGTGCAGTGGCAATGCCCCAGCCCGCTCCGCCCCGGGCACAAGCGCAAGAACTGGTTCATCCAGGCCACGCTCTGCCGCATGGACGAACCGGAATTCCGCGACTTCGACGAGCGGCTGGTGGAGTTCAGCACCTGCCGCGCGTCCGGCCCGGGCGGCCAGCATGTGAACAAGACCGAGAGCGCCGTGCGGGCCGTGTATCCGCCGCTGGGCCTCTGCGTGGAGTGCGCGGACGAACGGAGCCAGCTTGCCAACAAGAAACGCGCCGTGGAACGCCTGCGCGCCAAGGCCGCCCTCATGGAAAAGGAACGCCGCGCCGCCGAAACGCAGGAGCTGTGGAAGCAGAAAGGCCAGGTGGAACGCGGCGGCAGGGGGCTTGTGTTCAAAGGCGTGGGGTTTGAAAAAAGCGAGTGAAGACTTTACTCGAAGCCCTTTTGAGAGAATAATTCAAAGGCATCCCTCTAGCTTTACGGAGTATCCCATGTCACAAAACTCTGGTTCAATCACCCCTGATGAAGCCATACGCCAGCTTGTTATCAATATTCATCGGCTTGACGAGCTTCGCAACATTACAGAAAAATTTAATATTTTTAAAATATTAAAAGCCGATAGATTTGAAATTAGACATAGCAATATGTTAGCATGGCTTCTTGACCCCAAAGCTTCTCATGGACTTGGAGACCGCTTCCTTCGTTGCTTTCTTCAAAAAACTTTCGAAGCCCGAAAAATCGAAGATGCCTCATCAAAATTTAATGTTGACGAAGACCTTCTCTTAACAGACCTACACCGTTTCAACGCTGAAAGGGAACACTCTTTTTCCTCTGAAAATAATTCTAAAAAAAAGTATATTGACCTGCTACTGACAAGAGATGACGGATATCAGGAAAAAATTGCCATTATTATAGAAAACAAAGTATATTCTAAAGAGCATGGCGATCAGCTGCAAACATATCGGAATCACATAACAACCAAAGAATTCCCCAGCTCCGAAAATCCTGAAGGCTATCAGGGATGGAAGCACTTGTTTATTTTCCTTTCTCCGGATGGAATACCTCCGAGTGAAGGCAACGAAGACTGGATTCCCCTTTCTTATGGCAAGGTAAAAGAGGCTCTTGAGACTGTTATAAAAGGTAGAGTCCTCTCTGAAGACGTTCACTTGCTCATACGACATTACCTTGAAATCCTTGATGAAATTTCAAATGACCAAGGTGACACTCTTGAACATCTATGCAAATCTCTCTACAAGGATCATAGCATCGCCTTTAATACGCTAGAAAAAATTATGAAGAAAAATTCTCCTTCCACGGAACGGGAAAAGAAACTAATTAATGAATATAGGAATGAAATAAATATCGTACTCAATCATAAAATAGGAACCCATGACATTCTTTTCAAATATCTAGTAACGCATGATTATGATTTATTCTCTAAAGAGTCATCTAAGCGATATATTGAATTTTATACCAACGAAATGGACAACATTTTTCCGGGAGGAAAAGGAAGGGCTTATAAATATTTCTTTTTCACTTGGGAGGATAGCTTAGGAGTCTATCTTGAACTCCTTGGAGATGGATACGATGACTACAAGGAAATCATGGATGCAGTCATTGATTTCCAAATGACCAACGAGCGGAAACGTGCCATCAATGACAGTGGACGCCCATTCAACCAATATCGAAGAATCTTTTCTAAGATTGAGTATATAAACATTGAAAAAGATATAGAAAAAGAGGTAACACGTTGCGCAGAAATCCTCCTAGACTTTGTGAGGACAAAGCAGGACGCTCTAATCAAACACTTACAGAATAAAGGGCTTGCTACAAAGTAACCTCTAATCCCCCCCCTCCCCCTGTCCACACAGCTGTGGACGGGGGCTTTTTTTCCGCTTTTCGCGGGCTGCCATTCTGCTAGAGTCCATTTGTAAGGAAAACGCAAACGCACGAGGAACGCATGGACCGCTTCGTTTACATCCACGGCTTCAACAGCGGCAGGAACAGCCATTCCGGGCGAGCCCTGGCAGAGGTGCTGGGCCAGCCTGTCATCTGTCCGGAGTACGATTACTCTAAGTCTTTCTCCGAATGTCTCGCCAGCATACGCCGGCAGATAGCCGAAGCCATCGACGAGAAGAACGACCGCGTCACGCTCATGGGCTCGTCGCTGGGCGGCTTCTTCGCGCTCCAGCTCCGGCATCCGGCCATCGTCCACACCGTGGCGTGGAATCCCGTGATTTATCCGGCCATGCAGCTCGGGCAGTTCCTCGGCAAAAACACGCGCTTTTCCGACGGCGCGGACTGGGACTTCACGCGGGAGGCCCTGCTCTCCTACGCGCAAGCCCCCGATCCGCGCCCGTGGCAGAATGAAATGTG
Source organism: Mailhella sp. (assembly GCA_045543435.1). Lineage (GTDB taxonomy): Bacteria > Desulfobacterota > Desulfovibrionia > Desulfovibrionales > Desulfovibrionaceae > Mailhella. Next base: position 617 of record JAZQMJ010000169.1, on the reverse strand, counting down.
GGCCTGCGAACGCCAGTGCGCCAAGGACGGGGCAGCTCTCTCCCAGCCCCGCTTCGAGCTTGGCGGCCGCGGCTTCACTCTGCTCGCAGGGGAGGCCAAGGGTGCAGTAGATTCCCCTGCGGGCAGTCCCGCCGAGCGCGAGGGCGACAGCATCCCAAGGCGCGACATCTTCCTCGGCCTCCGCGACGAACTGCTCGATCCCAGCCTCGCCCGCGCCTTCTGGCAGGGCCACGCAGAACTGCACGACATCGACTCCGGGCATCAGATATTCGACTACAGCCACGCCGCCGAAATCCTGAAAAGCGGAAAGATGCTGGATAGTTTCGCTAGCTGGAAGCCCGGCGAAGGATGGGCCGCGCCCTTCCGCGAAGCCAAGGGCTTCAGCATGGCTGGGCTCTTTGCCCCCGGCGAAAAGCTGGACGACGTGCGCCGCCTGCTCTGGCTGGCCGACGTGCCCTACCTCGAGATGCAGGGCCGGAAAAACGGCGCGGCATGCCCGCTCATCGCCGTCTTCTTCCATCCGCGCCACGAGGAGCGCACGCGCCGCCTCATAGCCGGGCTGGTGAAGTTCTGCGGCGGGCACAGCTACACGCTCCTCAGCGCCGACGGCAAGGCCC
>JAZQMJ010000168.1:0-1676 GCA_045543435.1 Mailhella sp. | reverse complement strand
CTTCGACGAAGTCACCTCCGGACTGCCCGTCCAGTACTCGTCCTGTTCGCTGAGCGTGGACTACGCCAGCGGCGAACGCCTGTACTTCCGCAAGGACGGCGACCCGCGTTCCGCATGGGCCCGGGAGCTCAGAAACCTTTTCCTTGAGGCTCTTGCGAAGCAGTGACGCGAAAGCGTCAGAAGCTCCGCAGGACTCACAGTACAACGATACAAGAGGTTAGCTATGCGCAGGATATTCCTCCCCCTTTTCCTTTCCCTGGCCTTCGGCCTCAGCTCTCCGGCCTCGGCGTCTGAATCCCTTCCGCAGTGGACCAACAGCTTCGGCATGAGCTTCCGCCTCATCCCTGCCGGCAAGACTGTGATGGGCCGCGAAGGCTGGGCTGGCGTTTCCCCGAGGCGCGAAGTCACCATCAGCCGCGAGTTCGGTATGGGCACTACCGAAGTCACGCAGGGCCAGTGGAAAGCCGTCATGGGCGGGAAGAACCCCAGCGAGCCTTTCCTCGGCAACGATCTGCCCGTGAACCGCGTGTCGTGGAACGATGCCCAGGCTTTCATCAAGAAGCTGAACGAGCTGGACGCCCCGCGCCGCTACCGCCTGCCCAGCAATGCGGAATGGGAACACGCCTACCGCGCCGGAAGCCATGCCACATGGATAACGGGCGACGGCACTCCTGCCTTCCCCCAGAGCCTGCGCGAATACGAATGGTTCGGCCCGGATAAAAAGACGCACCCCGTGGCGCAGAAAAAGCCCAACGATTGGGGCCTCTACGACATGGGCGGCAACGTGCGCGAATGGGTGCAGGACTGGTGGGACCATGCCTATTACGGCTCCATGCCCGCGACAGACCCCGCCGGCCCGAAGGCGGGCAATATGCGCGTGTGGCGCGGCGGCTCTTACGAAGACCCGATAGAAACCTGCTCCTTCGTCGGCCGCGATGGCGACAAGCCCACGGCACGCAATAAGTGGACGGGCTTCCGCGTGGTTCTGGAAGGGGAGAGCCTTCGCTCTGCACTTGGTAGCGACGCCCCGAAGGCCGAAGCCGCCCCAGCTCCCGAATCCATGGGCGCAGTTCCCGCCGGCGTCCCCGCGGCGTATGTGCCTGTGCTCGACAATATGTACGATATCCTTGCCCACCATCAGCCCGACCGCGACTGGCAGGACGGCGAATACGGCGTGATGGAACGCTGGCGCGGCGAGGCCGGCCCGGAAGCTCTGGCCTCCGTGGGCTGGACCCTGCTCGACCTGAACGGCGACGGCAGGAAGGAACTGCTCATATCGCCTGTGAGGTGCAGGACGGCAAGGCCACCGGGCAGGAGATATACGCTCTCTATACTGAAAAGGACGGCAAGGCCTTCCTCGTGCAGGAAGGCACTACTCGCAACTGCTTCGCCCTCATGAACGGCGGCCTTCTCAAGCATCACGGCTCCGGCGGAGCTATGATGCAGGTCCTCGGCATCTGCGGCCTGTCGGAAGACGGCACCCGTCTGGTCTGGCACGATTACTGGTTCACAGACAGCAAGAACGAAGCGCACGAAATAGGCTATTACTGGAACGACAAGGGCACGACAGACAAGAAGGCCTCGCAGGAGATCCCCCAGGCGGCCTTTGAAAAGGCGGAAGAAGCTCTTGCCCGGCAGAATACCGAGGCCGAATTAAGTCGGATCGTAGCCATGTC
>JAZQMJ010000167.1:0-2426 GCA_045543435.1 Mailhella sp. | reverse complement strand
TCAGGATGAACATAGCATAAACGGCGCGGGGAGGAAGGGGAAAAGAAGCCCCCGTCCACAACAGTGTGGACGATGCCTTCTCATCCCGGGGTGCCTTTTCTCCCGGGATTCAGGTATCCTCCCGGGAGACAGCCCCGGGCGAGGGAGAGGGCCCGCCTTTCCTGCCGTTGCCCGGCCATGGGGGGGGCGTCGTCTCAGGCTTTGCCGCTTTTTCCAGAGGTATGATTTGACAGTCTCCGCAGGGAGTTATACTTTCATATTTTGAAATCTGCGCCTTTTCGCCTGCGCAGTATGCTCGAATACGTACCACAGGGAACTCATGATGAATGATACCCATAAGATAGCAAAGGCCGTACAGCCTCTCGCCCCGGCAGAAGTGGACTTCATGCCGCCGCTTTTGCGGAGCCTTTCCGCACTCATACGCCTGCGCGGCAAGCATGTTTCCCCGCAGTTCCTGCAGGCTGGCCTTGCCGGGGCGGAAAAAGTGAGCGTGGGGGCCTGCCTGCGCGCCGCCGAACGCGCCGGCCTGCACGGCAAGGTGATGTACCGCCCGAAGCTGGCGGACATCTCGCCGCTCACCTTTCCCTGCGTACTCCTGCTCAAGGGCGACCAGAGCTGTGTGCTGACTTCGCTGGACGCCGGGGAAGCCCGCGTCATCCTTCCCGAACTGGGCGACGCCGAACAGGCCGTGCCCCGCGCCGAGCTCGAAGAGCAGTATTCCGGCTACGCCGTGTTCGCGGCCCTGGAATCCCGTGCGGACGCCCGCACCGAGCCCGTGAAGAGCAAGAAGCCCCGCCGCTGGTTCTGGGACGTGCTGCGCTGGTACTCGCCCATCTATCGCCATGTGGCTCTGGCCAGCGTGGTGGTGAACGTCATCGCCGTGGCTTCCTCCCTCTTCGTGATGAACGTGTACGACCGCGTCATCCCCAACAACGCCTACGAAACGCTGTGGGTGCTGGCCGCAGGCGTGGCCATCGCCTATTTCTTCGACTTCGTCCTGCGCTCCCTGCGCAGCCATTTCGTGGACCTCGCAGGCCGCAATGCCGACGTCGTCCTCTCCTCGCGGCTCATCGACAAGGTGCTTTCCATGCGCATGGACGCCAAGCCCGAATCCACGGGCGCGCTGGTGAACAACCTGCGCGAGTTCGAGAGCCTGCGCGAGTTCTTCAGCTCCACCACCTTCCTCGCCCTCATCGACATCCCCTTCCTCGCGCTGTTCTTCGTGCTCACGGCCTTCATCGGCGGGCCGCTGGTCATACTGCCCCTCGTGGCCATGCCCGTATTGCTCATCGTGGGCGTGTGGCTGCAGGCGGCCGCGAAGAAAAGCGCAGAGACCAGCTACCGCCACTCCATGCAGAAGAACGCCCTGCTGGTGGAGATGGTGCATGGCCTCGAGACTGTGAAGTCCAGCATGGCCGAAGCCCGCATGCAGAAGCTGTGGGAAGCCGTGGCCGGCATCTCCGCGGAGTCCAGCAACCAGTCCCGCAAATATTCCACCCGCGCCGTCAGCTTCGCCACCTTCGTCACCCAGATGGTCACTGTGTCCATGGTGGTGTGGGGCGTGTACCGCATAGGCGCAGGCGAGATGAGCATGGGCGGCCTCATCGGCTGCAACATACTCGTGGGCCGCATCATGGCCCCGCTTCTCCAGCTTGCCAGCCTGCTCACGCGCCTGCAGAATTCCCGCGTGTCGCTCAAGGCCCTGGATACTCTCATGGAACTGCCTTCCGAGAACCAGGACCAGGCCGCCTGCATGGACTTCGGCGTGCTTTCCGGCGAATTCGTCATGGATAAGGTGAGCTTCGCCTACCCCGGTTCCGACGCGCTTGCCCTCGACGACGTCTCCCTCCGCATACGCCCCGGCGAGAAGGTGGGCATCATCGGCAAGATGGGCTCGGGCAAGAGCTCCATCGGCAAGATGCTCATCGGCCTGTACCAGCCCAAGGAAGGCGCGGTCTCCTTCGGCGGCGTGGACATCCGCCAGCTCGCCACGGCCGACCTCCGCAGCCGCGTGGGCTTCCTGCCGCAGGAAGTGGTGCTGTTCTACGGCTCCGTGCGCGACAACATCGCCCTCGGCGACCCGACCATCAACGACCATCTCGTGCTCCGCGCCTCCCTCATCTCCGGCGTGGCGGACTTCGTGAAGAAGCACCCCGCAGGCTACGGCGCCCAGGTGGGCGAGCAGGGCCGCAATCTTTCCGGCGGCCAGCGCCAGGCCGTGGGCCTCGCCCGCGCCCTCGTGCGCGACCCGGACATACTCATCCTCGACGAGCCCACCAGCAACATGGACGTGGAATCCGAGCTCGTCGTCCAGCGCAGGCTGGCCCCCATCATCAAGGATAAGACGCTCATACTCATCACGCACCGCCTCTCCATGCTCCGCATCGTGGACCGCATCATCGTCATGGACGGCGGCAAGGTGGCCA
>JAZQMJ010000166.1:0-2651 GCA_045543435.1 Mailhella sp. | reverse complement strand
GATGCGCGCAGGGTTTCGATGCGTCCATCTTCCTCGGCCTGGCGCACCTGTTCCAGCTCGGCATCCGGCAGGAGCAGGACAGTGACACGATGCGTATTCTCAAGGAACCAGCGGCGGATAGCGTCTTCAAAGACGGGCTCGCCAGAGGCAAGGCGGGCCTTGATGGAGGCAAGGGGCTTTTCCCAGGCCAGAGGCGCGAAAGCGTCGCCGTCGTAGAGCCAGTCGGCAAGGGAGCGGAACATGGCGGAAAGTCCGCGCGGGAAGGAACCGGTATTGTTCTCACGGAGCATGAACTCCAGCGAGTTGAGCGCGGCTTCCACGGCAGGAGCGGGCACGCCCTCCTCTGCCAGATGGGCCAGAGTGTCGAGCATGATACGTTCGACTTCGTCGGCCTTGTCGGCTTCGATGGAACGCAGGCCCATGGAGAAATAAGCCTGACGCAGGTCGCTTTCAAGGCCGCAGCCGGAGATATCTTCACCAAGGCCGGAATCCATGAGGGCCTTGCGGAGCGGAGAACCCGGCAGGCCGGAAATGATATGCTCGAGCATGTTGAGCACGAACATCTCTTCCGTCTCGCGGGATTCGCAGAGCAGCCAGTTCACGGCCACATGGGCCTTGTCGCCGCCCTCTTCCTCGGAAGCGGCATAGGAGGCTTCCACCTTGCGCGGCGCGGCGAGACGAGGCTGGAGCGGCACTTCGGACTCAACGACGCGACGTTCGTACGGAGCGATGAATTCCGCGACCTTGGCAAGGCGGCCTTCTTCAGGATCGTCGCCCCAGAAGAAGAAACGGGCGTTGGAAGGATGATAGTAGGAGGAATGGAACTCGCGGAAGGCCTCGTAGGTCAGCGAGGGGATGACGGCAGGGTCGCCGCCGGAGTCGAGGCTGTAGAGCATGTCCGGGAACACGGCGTGCTGGCACTCTTCCATGAGAACGGAGTCGGGAGAGGAATAGACGCCCTTCATCTCGTTGAAGACCACGCCCTTGAAGGCCCACGGGCCGTCCGGCTCGTCGGCTTCGATATGCCAGCCTTCCTGACGCAGGACGTTCTCGTCGATGCGAGGATGGAAGACGGCATCGAGATAGACATCCATGAGATTATAGAAGTCCTGCAGGTTGCAGCTGGCCACAGGATAGCAGGTCTTGTCCGGGAAGGTGAGCGCGTTCAGGAAGGTTTGGAGCGAGCTCTTGAGCAGTTCCACGAAGGGCTCTTTCACGGGGTACTTGTCGGAGCCGCAGAGCACGGAATGTTCGAGGATGTGGGCCACGCCCGTGGAATCCTTGGGCGGCGTGCGGAAAGCCACGCCGAAGGATTTGTTCTCGTCATCGTTGCAGATGGAGAGCAGTTCCGCACCGGTGCGCTCGTGCTTCCACAGGCGGACAGCGCCGCCGACTTCACGCATGCTTTCTTCGCGTATCAGGGTGAAACCGTGGGTATTCATATCGTATTCCTCATGGATTGCAGGATAAAAAAGGCGGCCTCAGCGGTCGCCTCCGCATGCGCAGGAAAAGCGCAGGCCCGGAGCGACGCCGTCAGCAGCTTGCAGAACGAAGGATCTCCTCCACCTGTTCCATGGCCATGCCGCCTTCCGCGCCGCAGAGCGTGCGCACAGCCAGCATGAGCATTTCGACGGGGAGCTCCATCACGCTGCGGCCATTGTAGATGACACAGCGTTCGCCGCGTACGCTGACGCGATAGGCCCGGCAGAGCCGGCGTTCGCCGCCCTTGCGGATGACATAGACATGCTCGTTCTGATCAGTCACATAGAGCTTCTGATGGGTGAACACCCCGCTGTCCTCATCGTTCCACACAGCCTCGGAGAAAAGACGGCCGCGAAAGGAGAGCACGGCGTCGTTTTCAAGGCGCAGAGTGATGTTTTCCATAGTATCAGCGACAGCGGACATGACAGATTCTCCTGAGTTCAGAACAGGGCAAGGCCCTTTCGTCTATTGCCCTGTGTAGCATCCATTTTTGAAAAATGTCAACGCTTTGCTTTTCTAACATCATGGAATCACTGCTATTTAATTTTGTAAACAAATCTTTCAGCCACACAGCGCCTTCCTTTCATGCCAAAGCCTTGAATTCCGCCATGCGATGACTATATAAATATCATCACCCCAGAATCCGCTCACAAAGGACTTCCTATGAAATACTGGCTCTTCAAGACCGAACCCGGCTGCTTCTCGCTGGACGACCTCATCTTCTCCCCGAACTCCACCACTTCGTGGGACGGCGTACGCAACTACCAGGCCCGCAACCTCATGCGCTCCATGCAGATAGGCGACCTCGGCTTCTTCTACCACAGCGGAAAGGACCCGCATATCGCCGCACTCGTGGAAGTGGTACGCGAAGCCTACCCCGACCACACCGCCCAGGACCCGAAGAACAACCATTACGATGAAAAAGCCACGCCCGAAGATCCCCGCTGGTTCATGGTGGACGTGAAGCTGGTGCGCAAGTTCGACACGCCCATCAAGCTCTCCGACCTGAAGAAAGAACCCGAACTCGACGGCATGGAACTGCTCAAGCGCGGCTCCCGCCTCTCCGTCCAGCCTGTGGAAGAGCCCTTCTTCCAGCATATCATGCAGATGGCGGAGAAGGCGTAGTATATGCGGGGCTCTGCCCCCCGCCCCGGCAGGGGAATGATTCC
>JAZQMJ010000165.1:0-3034 GCA_045543435.1 Mailhella sp. | reverse complement strand
CCGCCGCCACTGTTTCCGTGACCTCCGGCCTCGCCATCGTCATCCCGCCCAGCATCGCCTTCATCGTGTACGGCGGCATTGCCGACGTTTCCGTGCCCGCCCTCTTCGCCGCCGGCTTCGTGCCCGGCATCATCGTGGCCGGCTTCCTCGGCGTCTCCGTGTTCCTCACTTCCCGCAAGAAGGGCTACCGCGGCAAGCCCCGCACCATGCCCATCCGCAAGGCCCTGCGCGAAGCTTTCTGGGGCGTGATGACTCCCGTGGTCATCCTCGGCGGCATCTACGGCGGCGTGTTCACTCCTACTGAAGCCGCGGCCGTGGCCATCTTCTACGGCCTCTTCGTGGGCGTGTTCATCTACCGCACCATCGACAAGTTCTCCATCCTCGTGGAAGTCCTTGTCGAATCCGTGAAGGCCACCGCCGTCATCATGTTCGTGGTGACCTGCGCCGGCCTCTACGCCTGGGTGGCCAGCACTGTCGGCCTCGTGGAACGCGGCGCGGCCGTTCTGCTCTCGCTTTCCGACAACCCCTGGGTTCTCCTGCTGCTCATCAACGTCATCCTCTTCGTCGCAGGCATGCTGCTGGACGCCATCTCCATCTACTATGTGCTCCTGCCCTTCCTGCTGCCCATCATGGCCCACTTCGGCTGGGACCCTGTGTGGTTCGGCGTGATGATGACCATCAACCTCGCCCTCGGCCAGGTGACGCCCCCCGTGGCTGTGAACCTCTACGTCGGCGCGAAGATCAGCGGCCTGACCATGGAGCAGATCACGCCTCCCGTCCTGCCCATGCTGGGTGCCGCCACGCTGGCCCTCGTGGTCATCGTTCTCTTCCCCGACCTGACGCTCTTCTTCCCGCGCATGCTCGGCCTGTAAGAGACTCCTGAAACGATTGAGCCCCTTGTTCCTCTCGCGGAACAGGGGGCTTTCTGTTTTCCCGGCTTTGACAGCCTCTCTCCCTTCGGAATATCATCGGAAAAAGCACAGGAGGAACGATGTTCGAACTCAGTGTCTTCGGTTGGGCATGGGTGGCCGCCTCAGTGTTCGCGGCCAGCGTGGTGCGCGGCATAGCGGGCTTCGGCTTCTCGCTCATCGTCACAGTCCTGCTCACCCTGGTGCTTCCGCCTTCGCAGATAGTGCCTGTCGTCCTGCTCTGGGAAATTTCCGCCAGCATAGGGCATCTGCCCTTCGTGTACCGCGAAGTGGACTGGAAGTCGCTGGGCTGGCTGACCACGGGCATGCTTATCGGCACACCGCTCGGCGTATGGATGCTCGCCAGCCTGCCGCCTGAGCCCATGTGCGCCGCCATCAACGGCACTGTCATCGTTTTCGCCATCATGCTCCTCAGGGGAGCAAAGCCGCGCCGTTCCCCCACGAAGCTGGAGACCTCGCTCATCGGCATGAGCGGCGGCATCATCAACGGAGCCTCGGCCAACGGCGGCCCGCCCGTCATCCTCTTCTTCCTGTCCAGCCCTGCCGGAGCGGCTGTGGGGCGGGCCTCGCTCATCGCCTACTTCCTGCTCACGGACTCCTGGGCTTCTGTTTTCTGCTGGCAGAACGGCCTGTTCACACTGGAAAGCTGGCTGTTCATGGCCTCCATGCTCCCGGTGCTGGCCCTCGGCGTAGCTCTGGGAAGCCGCTTCTTCCGCAGTCTCGACGAAGCGAAGTTCAAGAAACTGGTGCTCGTTCTCCTGCTGGCTGTGGCCAGCGCGGGCCTGTTCAAAGCCGTACTATGACCATCACCGCATAAACGAAAACCCCGGCCTGCATAAGGTCGGGGTCTTTCATTTCAAGCGGGCAAGCTTACTGCTGCTTCTGGAGCAGGCCGGCGTCGGCGAGCTTTTCGGCCAGCTGCTGCATAGCGCCGAGCATGCCGAGGAAGCCCTGAGGGGTGAAGATGAGCTGAGTGCCTTCTTCCTGCACAGGTTCAGCGCCCTGGCGGCCCTGAAGGACGAAAGTATCCAGACGGACATTGCCGTTGATGAGATGGGCCTGGCTCACGCCGTCGATAAAAGCAACAGACTTCATGAAATTCTCCTGAATGTTGGCATGACTGAGGCCTGCCGCCGAGGCAGACCATTACTGATGAAGGAATGATAAGCCCTCTTCGTGCAGAGGCAAGGCAACAGCCTAAAAAAATTCGTTCTCGCGGCGTTCCTTCAGCTTTTCGGTGAACATGGCGGCAAATTCATTGTAGGCAGGAACGTCCATATTCTTCGCGCCCACGGGGCAGTTCCTGATGCATCGGAAGCAGGATATGCAGGCGTCGCCTACAGTTCGGCAGTCCTCATCTATGGCCGTCATGGGGCAGTTCCGCACACAGAGGCCACAGCTTATGCACTCCTCACCGGCGAGCGGATGGAAACGCCCGCGCAGGAGACCTTCTTTGTACGGACGATTGCCCGGGATGGCAGACGCGCTTCCCTCACGCTGAGCGGCCTCAGCACCGAAAGCACGACAGGCGGCAAGGTCTTCGGCATCAGGACGCTCGACCTGTATCTCGCCGTAGGTGTGGCGGCCGATGAGCGCGGCGCCGCCCTTTACGATGAAGCCCTGCTCCTCTGCCATGTCGGCCAGTTCAAGGAGGGCGTCGTCGTAATGGCGATTGCCGTAGGAAACAGCCACGATGCAGGGCGTACTGTTCCCGCGAAACGCCAGAAGCCTATCCTTCACGGCAAGGGGAAGGCGTCCGGCATAGACAGGCATGCCGAAGACCACGAAATCATCCGGCCCGAACTCACGCGGTGCTGGCTCGGGCTGGCAGGTGACATCCACAGCTTCCACGCCAGCGGAGCCCAGTGCGGAAACTGCTCCCGCCGCCAGAGCCTTCACATTCTTCTCAGTGTTCCCCGTTGCCGAAAAATAGATGGCCGTGACTTTCATACCACCCTCCTCACGAAATTTCTCCCACACTACTCTTCACTGCAGAAAAAGCCAACGCCCCGAACTCACACGAGCCGGGGCGTGTCTTTCAACAGGGACTAAAACAGAATAAAAAGTTTTGGAAAGGGGTGGGGGAGTGAGAGGGGGTGGGGGGA
>JAZQMJ010000164.1:0-8122 GCA_045543435.1 Mailhella sp. | reverse complement strand
GTCGTGCTTCTCGGCGGTGAGGCCGGTGAGCGGGTAGAAGACGTGGGTGTAATGGTCGGCGCCGCGCTCCATGGCCCAGGTCTTCATGGCGTTGGCCACTACGTCGGCCACGGCCGGGTCGAGGCGCTGGCCGAGGTCGATGGTCTTGCGCAGGGACTTGTAGACGTTCTTCGGCAGATAGCGGCGCATGGCCTTATCGTCGAAGACATTGCAGCCGAAATATTCCGTAGGGTCGGCGGCGGTGCCGGCTTCGGAGGGCAGGGTGCCGGCGAGGTGCTCGGCGTCGCGGCGGTTGGTGGCCACGGAATGCACGGCATGACTGCGAGCGTTGAAGGAACTCATTCGAACTCCGGTTGTGCTGTCGGAAGGGGCGGCGTACCGCCCCGGGAAGGCTTAGTTTACGGCAACCACTTCGAGGGCGAAGTTGAGGTCCTTGCCGGCCATGGGATGGTTGGCGTCGAGGACGATGTGGGTGTCGGTCACTTCGGCGATGACCACTTCGAGTTCGCCCTGGTTGGTGCCCACATGCAGATGCATGCCGACCTGGGGCTTGATGGAAGCGGGGACCTGGTCCATGGGCACGGGGAAGAGCAGGTGGTCCTGCTTTTCGCCGTAGGCTTCGGCGGCGGGGATGTTCACGGAGAACTTGTCGCCCACTTCATGGTCGATGACGGCCTTGTCGAAGCCGGGGATGACCATGCCGGAGCCGACCTTGAACTTCAGGGGGCTGCCTTCGCGGGAGCGGTCGAATTCGGTGCCGTCGTTGAAGGTGCCGACATAATGGACAGAAACGGTATCGCCAGTTTTAATGGGCATGGTGAACCTCGGAAGGGTTTTGAAGGTTTGCATCCTGCCGGAAGGCCGCAGGGCCTGCACAGCGGTATTTCAGGCCCCAGCGTGAAAGGGTTTTCTGATTGACGCCACCGGCACAGGCCGATACTTATCACATAGATCGCACAACTCCAACCTATTTAATTGATGGGGAGCCGCATAAGATGGCAGAAAAAGGCTCAGAAAAAGCACCCGGGGCGTTCAGCCTGCTCGGTACGGCCAGCACCATGGGCCTGCATATGGTCTCCGGCCCTGTCGTGGGCGGCGGCCTCGGCTGGCTCATCGACCACTGGCTGGACTCGTGGCCCGTCGCTTCCGCCATAGGTCTCCTGCTCGGGCTCATCGCCGGCTTCCGCAACGTGTGGGCGGACGCCCGCTACCTTGCGCACAGCAATGCCGTCCTCGACGAGGAGCGCAGGAAGCAGGAAGAGGCTGCGCAGACTGCTGGAAAACAGCCGCTCGATGCTGTGGAAAAGGTCAAAAAGTCCACGGAAGTGCCGATTGTTCCAGCCGTTCACAAGGCGAGGCGGCACGAGGGCGGGGTGCAGGAGCGTCCGTTCGAGGAGGACTCGTATCCTGCGGGAAGCACCCGCGTGGCGTCTATCCTCGCCGGTACGGCGGCTCCGGAGGAAAGCGGCCTTGAAGAGCTGGATGAGACGGAAGAGGCCATACGCCGCATCCTCGAAGGGGACAGCCGGAAAAGTGAAGCCGGCACGGGTTCGGAGCAGGCCGGAAAAGGGGCAGTATGAGTATTTTTGAACGAGTGGAGCGCTTTCTCTGGCGCAAGGGGTTCGTCCATGCCCCTCTGCGAGCCGCAACGCGGAATCTTTTAATTTTTTCCGGTATTTTTTTTCTTCTGGGGGCAGTGCTTGTCCCCTGGTCTCAGCAGGTGCTGTGGGCTGGTGTTGCAGCTGTTCTATCTGCCTGGAATTTCTACACTCTTGCTCTTTTTATACAGCATGCGCTGCCGGCGGTCATCCCCGATGGCGACAAAAACGGCCTTGCAACGGCCCGCGTTGTGAAAAAAGGTCTTCTGCTCAGAACGTATTTGAGGCTTTTCTTAACGGGATTTTTTGTGTATGTTGCATTAGTCCAGTTTCAGGCCAGCCCGGCCGCTCTTGCCGCCGGTCTTTCTGCTTCTGTGACGATCATACCGCTCTCTTTGATTTTCCGGCGCTGATGCCGGGAGACATTTGCACAGGAGGCCTCCATGGCAGCATCCGGCGGACTCGCCCACCCTCTTCTGTTCTCGACCGTCCTGAATCTCGATACCGTCACGGTCGGCGGTATGACCATCGACACGAAGTATGTGTTCTTCACCTGGCTCGGCATGGCTATCCTCGCCATCGTGGGCTACATGGTGCGCAAGAACATCGATATCGTCCCCGGCAAGCTTCAGATCTTCTTCGAAGCCCTCGTCGGAGGCCTTGAAGGCTTCATCGTGAACAACATGGGCGAGAAGGGCCGCCGCTTCGTGCCCCTGCTCGTGGCCATCTTCATCTATGTGCTCACCATGAACCTGCTGGGCCTCGTGCCCGGCTGCGACGCCCCCACCGCCAACCTGAACACCACCATTTCCGTCGCTCTGTGCGTGTTCCTCTATTACAACTATGTGGGCATCCGCACCTGGAAGTTCGGCTACATCCACCACTTCACCGGTTCCAGCAAGCCGCTCATCCCGCTGATGTTCCCCATCGAGATCATCTCCCATCTGGCCCGTCCGCTCTCGATGTCCCTCCGTCTTTTCGGCAACATCTTCGCTGAAGAAATGACGCTCATTATCTTCTTCGGCTTCGGTACCAGCATCTACATCGGCGTGCTCATCGGCACTGTTCCCATGTACTTCCTGTTCCTGCTCGGCAAGGTGCTGCAGGCCTTCATCCTGTTCACCCTGTCCATGATCTACATCCAGGGCTCTGTGGAACACGCCCACTAAGCCGCCTTACCTTCGGGGGAATGGCCTAACGGCCTCAACACTATAAATTGTAATGGAGTTTCACCATGCGCAAGATCATTCTTACCGCTCTGAACACCCTCATGCTCGTCTCCATCGCCGCTGTGGCTTTCGCTGCTGACGGCGGCGTGTCCAGCGGCTTCGGCCTCGCTGCCGCCGGCATCGCTCTCGGTATCGGCGTCGCCGCTGCCGGTGGTTCCATGGGCCAGGGCAACGCCATCAAGGCCGCCTGCGAAGGCACCGCCCGCAACCCTGACGCTTCCGGCAAGATCTCCCAGTCCCTCATCCTCGGCCTTGCCTTCATCGAATCCCTGGTCATCTACGCCCTGCTCGTGGCTCTGATCCTCCTCTTCGTGAAGATGTAGTTGCATTTTGCGGGCAGGAAGCGTACACTGTTTCCTGCCCGTATTTTATTTAAAAAATGGCAGCCGCAATGAACCAGACTCCCAAATACGAACATATCCCGCGTGCCACTATCCAGCGTCTCGCAACCTATCTTCAGGTCCTCGAAGCTATGGATAAGGACGGTGTCCAGGTCATCTCCTCCGAGCCTCTTTCCCGCGCATGCGATGTGAATGCTTCACAGGTGCGCAAAGACCTTGCCTATTTCGGCGAGTTCGGTGTGCGCGGTGTGGGCTATTATGTTTCTTATCTGCTGGAAGTCATCAAGGCCTGCCTCAATGCCAACCGCGAATGGCGCGCCTGCCTCGTGGGCGTGGGCAACATGGGCCGAGCTCTGCTGAACTATTCCGAGTTCCGCCGCCACGGCTTCACCATCGTGGGCGCTTTCGACTGCGACCCCTTCAAGATAGGTGAAAAGCTCTACGGCCTCGAAGTGCAGTGTACCAAGACCCTCGTGGACAAGGTGCCTGAACTCGGCATCGAGATCGGCATCATCACTGTTCCGCCGGAGCGCGCCCAGCGTGCCGCCACCCAGCTGGTGGACGCGGGCATCAAGGGCATTCTCAACTATTCCGCCGCCCGCATCTCCGTGCCGAACCACGTTTTTGTGGAATATGTGAACTTTTTCCATCAGATCTACTCCCTTACGTTCAATATCTCCACCAAGCAGCGCTGATTTCGAAACAGCATCGAAGCCCCTCCTCGCGAGGGGCTTTTTTTATGCCCGAAGCGGCATCGGGCGGCAGTGGGGGCAGGCGTTCCGAAATGCCGCGAGCATGATGTTTTTTTGAAGGAAAAATTCGTTTCCCAGCCATAATGGCCGTTCTATGTACTTGCCCAACGGCCTTCCATAGCTTACAAATAAAGAAAGGACGCCGGCGGCGGTCAAGCCTCTCCCGCTGAGTGTCTTCGTCATAAAGTAGCCGACGATGTCGGCACCCTACAGAGCTACCCGAACCGTGCGCAGGGCGTGTTCCCCCGCTCGGCTCTCCAAGGAGATACAGAATGGAAAAGTTGGATCTGCTGGCTCAGCGTATCGATAGCCTCATTCAGGAACTCAATCGTCTTCGCGAAGAGAATCACCTCCTTCGCGAAGAGGGCAGCAAGCTTCGTGAAGAAGGCGTGAGACTCCGTGAAGACCTTGAACTCGGCCAGATGACTGCCGAAGACCTTCAGGAAAAGCTCAACGCCGCCTTCAATGTCCAGGCCGAAGCTACCAGCCGCGTGGATGCTCTCATCAGCCGCATCCAGAGCGCTCTGCCCATGCCGGAAGAACAGCAGAACGGATAATTTCAGGCGGCCGCCATGGAAAGCTATCAGCTCGACGTATGTGACCTCAAACTGGCCTTCCGCACTGCCGCTGGGCCGGAGCGCGTGGAACGTGCGCGCCGCTACGTTGACGAGATATACGCCCAGATGAAGGCGTACGGCGGCCCCCTCGGCAAAGACAAGGTGCTTGTCATGATGCTCATCAGCCTTGCGGACGACTTTCTCCAGCTGCGCGAGAAGCATAGCTGGGCCGATGGAAGGCTGGATGAGCTGCTGCAAAGTTTGAAAGAAAGCGGTATGGGAGCGGGGAGCGACGATATGCCCCCGGCAGGCAGGTAGCCTGCACCTGCCGTTCTGAATTCCCTGGAGTGTGCGTGGGTGACTAGCTTGCGCCGGCCTCACTAGCGTTAGCAGGGGGCCAGTTTCCGGAATGGTGTGCATGCCCGCCCCTGTGCGGGAAGTCTGAAGTTCCGGCCAGGCTCCCACCTTGAGACCACCAGGTCTCGTGCCAGCAGTTGTTCACGGCATTCCGGGGCTCCTTGTTTTCTGTCGTCTTTTGCCAATCCTTCCGTTCGGCGTTTTGCCTTTCGTGGGCTCGCAGCCTTTGCTGCGGCCTGTTTTTGCGCGTCTATAGAATTTCAGGAACTATCGAGGCTTCCGCCTCGTCAACATATCACAGGAACTGCCATGGGAAACTTCACCGTTATCGCCCTTGCGCTTGTCGCCCTTGCCATAGGCGCACTCGCGGGCGTGCTCATACAGCGCAATGTCACCAGTAAACGCATAGGCGAAGCCAACGATCTGGCCCGCCGCATCGTGGACGAGGCCCGCAAGGAAGCCCACGCCCAGAAGAAGGAGATACTGCTCCAGGGCCAGAACGAAGTGTTCAGCCAGAAGCATGCTCTTGAAACGGAATACAAGGAGCAGGAACGCGTTCTCAAGAACCGCGAGAAGAAGCTCCAGGATATCACCGACCGCCTCGAAGAGAAGATGGAGCGTGTGACCCAGAAGGAACACGACATCCTCGTCCAGGAAAAAGAGCAGAACCAGCGCGAACGCCTCATCTCCGAGAAGGAGACCCTGCTCGAGTCCAAGCTCGATGAGCAGGAACGCCGCCTGCAGGAAGTCTCCGGCCTTACCGCTGAGGAAGCCAAGGCCCGCCTTTTCGAAGAGATCGAGTCCCGCACCCGTCACGAAGCCGCCAAGATGATGCGCGTCATCGAGACCGAGGCCAAGGAAACTGCTGACCGCAAGGCCAAGGAGATACTCGCCTGCGCCATCCAGCGCTATGCCGGCGACTATGTGGGCGAACAGACCGTCACCGCCGTGACTCTGCCCAGCGAAGACATGAAGGGCCGCATCATCGGCCGCGAAGGCCGCAATATCCGCGCCCTTGAAGCCGCTACCGGCGTCGACCTCATCATCGACGACACCCCCGAGACCGTCATCCTCTCCGCCTACAGCCCCATCCGCCGTCAGGTGGCCCGCATGGCTCTCGAACGCCTCATCCAGGACGGCCGCATCCATCCCGCCCGCATCGAGGACATCGTGCATAAGTGCGAGCAGGAACTGGAAGTGCAGATCCGCGAAGTGGGCGAACAGGCCACCTTCGACGCCGGCGTGCACGGCATCCATCCCGACATCGTGCGCCTGCTCGGTCAGCTCAAGTACCGCACCAGCTTCACCCAGAACGTGCTCCAGCACTCTCTCGAAGTGTCCGCCCTCTGCGGCATGATGGCCGCCGAACTCGGCATGGACATCAAGCGCGCCCGCCGCGCCGGCCTCCTGCACGACATCGGCAAGGCCGTCGACCATGAGGTCGAAGGCTCCCACGCCGTCATCGGCGCCGACATTGCCAAGAAGTACGGCGAAGGCAAGGACATCGTCCACGCCATCGCCGCCCACCACGAAGACGTGCGCCCCGAGACCGCTCTCGCCGTGCTGGTGCAGGCCGCCGACTCCCTGTCCGGCGCTCGTCCCGGCGCCCGCAAGGAACTGCTCGAGAACTACGTCAAGCGTCTTGAAGACCTTGAGAACATCGCCGATTCCTTCGATGGCGTGGCCAAGTCCTACGCTATCCAGGCCGGCCGCGAACTGCGCGTCATCGTCAACTCCGACAACGTGGACGACGACAGCACCTACCTGCTCTGCAAGGACATCTCCGCGAAGATCGAGGAGAACCTCACCTATCCCGGCCAGATCCGCGTGACTGTCATCCGCGAACGCCGCGCCGTGGGCTTCGCGAAGTAATCAACACTTTCCCAAGAGGAACTGCCCTATGTTCAACGCTCCTGCTGATTTCGCGCCGGATTTTGCCAAGGCCGGCGGCCTCATCGCCGCAGTGGCTCAGGACGCCGCCACCGGTGAAGTGCTCATGCTCGCATGGATGAACGAAGAGGCCTGGAAGGCCACTCTCGCCACCGGCGAGGCCCATTACTGGAGCCGCAGCCGTCAGAGCCTCTGGCATAAGGGCGAAAGCTCCGGCATGGTGCAGAAGGTGAAGGCCATCCGCCTCGACTGCGATTCCGATGCCGTGGTCATGGAGATAGAACAGATAGGCGGTTCCGCCTGCCATACCGGCCGCACGAGCTGCTTCTACCGCCGCCTCGTGCCCGGCTCTTCCGAAGTCAGCATCTGCTGCCCGCAGGTCTTCGACCCTGCGGAAGTTTACAAGAAATAGAGGTTTCGCCATGGACAGCAAGCTCAAGCTCGGTATTCCCAAGGGTTCTCTCGAAGAAGCCACCATCTCCCTCTTTGAAAAGGCCGGATGGAAGATACATAAGCATGTGCGGAACTATTTCCCCGATATCAACGACCGCGAGATAACCGCACGCCTCTGCCGCGTGCAGGAGATCCCCGAATACATCCAGAACGGCATCCTCGACCTCGCCCTCACCGGCAAGGACTGGCTGGAAGAACGTCAGGTGCAGTACGGCCCCAAGGAAAGTGATGCCCCTGTGGTGGTCATTTCCGATCTCATCTACTCCAAGGTGTCCAACCGCAAGGCCCGCTGGGTGCTGGCCGTGGCCGGTGATTCCGACTACGAGAAGGCCGAAGACCTCGCCGGCAAGCGCGTTTCCACCGAACTGCTCGGCGTGACCAAGCGCTATTTCGAAGAGAAGGGCATCGACGTTCAGGTGAACTACTCCTGGGGCGCTACCGAAGCCAAGGTCGTGGAAGGCCTTGCCGACGCCATCGTGGAAGTGACCGAGACCGAGACCACCATCCGCGCCCATAACCTGCGCGTCATCGATGAAGTCATGGCCAGCAACACTGTGCTCATCGCCAACCGCGATGCCTGGAACGACCCCGAGAAGCGCCGCAAGATAGAGCAGATCGACCTGCTCCTTCAGGGCGCCCTGCGCGCCGAGAGCTTCGTCTGCCTCAAGATGAACGCCCCCACCGCTAAGCTCGACGATATCCTCAAGCTCCTGCCTGCCCTCAATTCCCCCACTGTGGCCGCCCTCAAAGACCCCGCCTGGGTCTCCCTCGAGACCGTGGTCGATACCCACTCCGTCCGCGACCTCATCCCCCAGCTCCGCGACATGGGCGCCGAAGGCATCCTGGAGTACAGCCTGAACAAGGTTATCTAAGAGAGAAATGCGGGGGAAATAATTCCCCCCGCACCCCCCTGATTCAGAAGCCCGATATCCCCGAACTGCGTTC
>JAZQMJ010000163.1:0-15083 GCA_045543435.1 Mailhella sp. | reverse complement strand
CGTCGCAGCTGCGGTAAATGGCCGACACGTTGTGCGGATCCCACACATTGTCCATCACGAGAGTCAGGCCCTTCTGACGCTGGGAAAGGACCTTTTCTATCTTCGCACGGCGGCGTTCAGTCATGGCGCGCATTTAGAACTCCAGAGAACCCGTGGTGCGGGGGAAGGGAAGCACGTCGCGGATATTGGAAATACCGGTGAGCAGCATGATCATGCGCTCGAAGCCCATGCCGAAGCCGGAGTGGGGCACGGAGCCGAAGCGGCGCAGGTCGAGGTACCACCAGTAGTCTTCGGGGTTCTGGCCAAGCTCGACGATGCGCTGGGTGAGGCGGTCGAGGCGTTCTTCACGCTGGGAGCCGCCCACGAGTTCGCCGATGCGGGGAACGAGCAGGTCCATGGCGGCCACGGTCTCGTTGTCGTCGTTCATGCGCATGTAGAAGGCCTTGATGCCCTTGGGGTAGTCGTACACAGTGACGGGAGACTTGAAGTATTCCTCGGCGAGGAAGCGTTCATGCTCGGTCTGCAGGTCAGTGCCGAAGGACACGGGGTATTCGAAGTTCTTGCCGCTCTTCTGGAGCAGATCGACGGCGTCGCGGTAGGAGACGCGGGCGCAGCCCTTCTCGATCATGCCGTTCAGGTCGTTCAGCAGGCCGGGAGCCACGAACTTGTCGAAGAGGGCGATGTCGTCAGCGCACTTCTCGACGACATGCTTGATGGTGTGCTGGATGAGGCCTTCAGCCAGTTCCATGTTGTCCCAGATGTCGTTGAAGGCGGCTTCGGGTTCGACCATCCAGAACTCGGCGGCATGGCGGGGAGTGTAGGAATGTTCGGCGCGGAAGGTGGGGCCGAAGGTATAGACCTTGCCGAGGCCGGTGGCCAGGGCTTCGGCTTCGAGCTGGCCGGACACGGTGAGGCTGGCGGCCTTGCCGAAGAAGTCGTTCTCGAAGAAGTTGCCGGATTCAGGCTTGGGGCCGCCGTCCACGGGCAGGGTGGTCACGCGGAACATCTCGCCGGCGCCTTCGCAGTCGGAACCGGTGAGTATGGGGGCGTGGACATAGTAGTAGCCCTGGCCGCGGAAGTAGTCATGGATGGCCATGGCCGCTTCGGAACGGATGCGGAAAGCCGCGCCGTACTTGTTGGTACGGGGGCGCAGGTGGGCGATGGTACGCAGGAATTCGTCGGAGGGGCGCTTCTTCTGGAGCGGGAAGGTGGCCGGATCGGCAAGGCCGAACACGGTCATGGTCTGGGCGCGGACTTCCCACTTCTGACCCTTGCCGAGGGATTCCACGAGGTCGCCGCAGACGCTCACGGCGGCGCCGGTGTGCACGCCTTCGAGGGCGGCCCAGGCTTCGGTGCCCTCATCGATGATGACCTGCAGGTTCTTGAGGCAGGAGCCGTCGTTCAGTTCGAGAAAGGCGAAGGTCTTGGAATCGCGGCGGGTACGCACCCAGCCGCAGACGGTGACGCCATTGCGGGGTTCGAGGGAAGCAAGAGCTTCGCTGATGCTGGTACGCTTCATAAGAAAATCGCTCCAGAGAGGAATTATTGGTAAAAGTACGGCAGGAATGATACGCCATTGCGGCCCGTTGCGCAACTGTCCCGCAGGCCGATAATGTCAAGCCCCTTGCGCCGGACTGAAGCGGCAGATATATTGATCCCTTTCCTGAAAACAGCATCCATGCGGAGACAGCATGAACGTCATAGGCAACATACTCTGGATAATCTGCGGAGGGTGGCTCACCGCCCTGCTCTGGTGCATATTCGGCGCGCTGGCCTGCATCAGCATCGTGGGCCTGCCGTGGGGCCGCGCCTGCTTCGTCATGGCAGGCTTCGCCTTCATGCCCTTCGGCTACGAATCCATCTCCCGCGAAGTCCTCTACGGGAAGAAGGACATCGGCACGGGCGTGCCCGGCGTCATCGGCAACGTCATCTGGTTCATCCTTGCCGGACTGTGGATAGCCCTCGGCCACATCGGCACGGCCGTAGCGCAGGCCCTCACCATAATCGGCATCCCCTTCGCGTGGCAGCATATCAAAATGGCGGAGCTGGCCCTCTTCCCCATAGGCAAGACCGTCGTTCCCTGCGAGATGGCCGCCGAAGCTCGCCGCCGCCATGCCGCAGAAGCGTTCGAAAGGGTACGGAACAGCCGATGAAGTGGGTCACGCATCAGGCCATGGCCGTCATGGGTTCCTTCGTGCTGGGCATGCCGCTCGCCGGGATGGCCGCCGCATGGGCGGGCTCCGTCGTGCCGGATATTCTCGACCAGCGCGAAGCCGGAAAGGCCCTCTTCTTCCGCCAGCGCAAATTCAACAAGGTACACCGCCGAGCCTCGCACTGGTTCGGCTGGTGGCTCGTGCTGTGGCTCTTCCCGCTCACGGAACTCATGGGCCCCCTGCCCGCCGCGCTCATCAACGGCTTCGGCTTCGGGGCATTCTCCCACTGCCTGCTGGATATGTGCACCACACACGGCACCCCCCTCGTGCCTTTCGCCGAGAAGCGTTTCTCCCTCAAGATATGCAGTACCGGCGGCTTCGGGGAATACGCCATACTCATCCTGACCATCGTTGTCTTCTGGCTGGCGATGAGGCAGGACATAGCGGCGTGGAACGTGCCGCTATTCTAAAAAAATCACCAAGATACAGAAAAAGGAAGGTTCATCGCCTTCCTTTTTTCTTTCAGCGCCGCGCATCCAGCGGAACGAGCGGAGCTCCGGGCCTTTCCGCCTCCAGCGCCCTTCCGCTGTTCGTGTTCACAAAGACGAGGCGGCCGAGATCGAAGCCCGCCTCCTGAGGCCTGTCGTGCGGGATGCACATGCGGCAGAGCACGACCACATCGTCAGGGATATCAGCAAAAGCCCCCTCGGGGATACAGCCGAGAGCCGTCAGCTCCTCCGCGGAAAGCACGGGAAGAGCCCCCGCTCCCAGGCGGCGCACATCGCCCAGCAGGAGACGCTCGCCGCCGCCCTCCGCGCTCTGCAGTATGAACGCCGAGCTTTCAGGAGAGAGCCGGAAAAGGCGGCAGGAGCAGGCCCCGCCGAGGGCTTCCATACCAGAGGGAAAAATCACTTCGTAGTCCATGCGATGCAATGTTGCATAAAAAACTCAAGGCATCAAGCTCAGCGGTGTTCCTTCTCGTGCCCGTAGATGCCGCCAGCCAGCGCGCCGAGCCCGCCGCCGATGAGCGCGCCCATGATGCCGCTCCCGCCTGCGATGGCAGAAATGCCCGCCCCTACAAGCGCGCCCGCACCAGCGCCGGAAAGCGCCCCCTGCTGGGTCTTGTTCATATGCGTGCAGGCCAGAGGGCCGAAAGCCAGAGACGCGCAGAGCGCAAGCGCCGCACACGCAGTCATGCTTCGTTTCATAGCATCCTCCTTTATTTAGCCCGCTCAGCTTCCACGGCTGGGCGAACCATCTCCGTCCAGATGACATCGAAAACGTGCCGTTTCTTCTGCTCCGGGTTCTGCGTATAGAACTCGTCTATCTGCCGCACGATGTCGGGCCGCGCCTTGTCGCGAAAGGCTATCTGCCAGCCGTTGGCGAAGCGCGAAAGCTGGACCGTGCCTCCGCGCTCCTCGGCCACCTGCTTGATGGCGGCTTCCATGGCCATGGCGCATTCCACGCCGAGAAGGAAATCCAGCTTGGACTGAGGGGCGGAAGACTGCCACACGAAGCCGTCGAGCGACGCCATGGGCGTATTCTCCGCAGACTCCAGAGAGGAGGCCTGAGACACGGACTGCTCATGATGACAGCCTGTCACGCCCGCCATCAGAACCAGCACCAGAACGGGTACGGCCGACTTAAAAAATTTCAGGGTCATAGCACTGCTCCTTGAAAGGTTGTGCCATGACCCTGAAAGGTCTGTTCTTAGCGGTCAATGAGTATGAAGGCTCAGTCCGGCTTCTTCATGGTCACCACGCGCACGGCAGGCTCGCCCTTGGCATCGCGCGCGCCTGCGGCCTTGAGGTCGTTCAGCCAGTTCTTGCCCAGCAGCTTGCGGGCCAGCCACTCGGAATTGTGCAGGACGGGGCGATGGGTGTCGATGACAGGCTGTTCGCCCTGCTCCTGTTCCACTTCCTGCCCCTTGCCGCGGGCGGGGTTGGCGGCGTCCATGGTCATGAGGGTGCGGGCGATGCCTATCTTGCAGGACGGACAGCCCACGAGGATGGGGGAATCCGCCTCGTAGCCGGCCAGAGCCGCCTGAAGGTTGCCGCGCTTGCGCTCGCGAAGCGTATTGTAGATGGCCGGGCAGGTGTATGCCCCCGCGCCGGACTCGCCGCAGCATCCGGGATTCAGAAGGATGGAAGAACCGGTGAGGCGTTCCAGAGCCCGGGCCACCTTGCCTGCATCCTTGGTGGCCTTCACGCCGGACCATGCAGGATGGCAGGAGGAGTGGTAGATGATGCGTTCGGCATCCTCGCCGGGAAGCTCTTCGGTGAGCGGCAGGCGGTCCACGAGGAGCTGGACGATGTCGTTATGCGGCAGGACATTGCCGTTCAGGTCCGTCAGGCCGTGACGCATGAGGGACTCGCGGCAGGAACCGCAGGCCGTGACCAGCATGTTCACGTCGAATCCGGCTTCGGCCGCCGCCTGCAGAGTCTTGGCGATGACCTCGCGGTTCAGCTGAAGGTTCTGCTGATAGCGGTCCGCATCGCCGGAAGCCAGCACGGGGTAGCCGCAGCAGAGATGACGGCCGGGCATGACAACAGGCACTCCGGCATGCATGAGCAGGGCCAGCGTGGACTGGGCGATGCGGCGGTAGAACACAGAGCCGCCGCAGCCGGGGAAGTAGAGCACCGCAGGCACGCGCTTGGCGAGCACGTCCCTGGCATCGACTCCGGCCTCCACTGGAAGGAAAAGGTGGGCAGGAACGCTCTTCCTGTCCATATGCAGGCTCTCGTACACGCTCACCATGCCGAGGGCCGGGCCGCGATGCGCAAAAAGCGGGCTTTCCATGCGCTGGCGCCACATGCGGGGCACCAGAGGCAGGAAGGAGTTCATCACGTTCTGGCCGAGAGCCGCCATCTTGGCGAACTTGGGCACACGCTTCGCCGGGTCGGCGGAAAGCACATTGATGACCTGAGACTTGAGCGGATGGCCGCCCTCGCCTTCGCGCTTCACATAGGCCAGAGAGCTGAGAGCGACTTCCGAAGACTCGATCTTCACAGGGCATACGGAGGCACAGCGGCCGCAGCCGGTGCAGTGTTCCAGCAGATGGCGCAGTTCGACCAGCAGGTCAGGGTCGGGCCTGCCGCTGGTGACCTGGGAATAATAGATGGCCTCGATGAGCGCACCGAGTATCATGTTCTTGTTGCGCGGGTTGTACTGGAAGGAACGCTCCGGATAGACCATGGGGCATACCTGCTTGCACTTGCCGCAGCGGGTACACACCTGCACCTGCTCGAGCAGGCGGATGAGGCATTCCTTGTCCGGCAGGCCGGATTCGCGGATATCCGCGATGAGGCGGTTGAACGAGAAGGTGAAGGGCCGCACGGGGAGCTTGCGCGTGACCAGCTTGCCGGGGTTCAGCAGGTCGCGCGGGTCCACGCGCATCTTGAATTCGCGCAGTTCCTCCATCTGCTTCTGGTCGAGGAAGGTGATCTTGGTGATGCCTATGCCATGCTCGCCGGAAACAGCGCCCCCCAGCTCCTGCGTCTTGGCCATGACCTGCATGGCCACATCCTCGGCATGCTCTATCATGCGGGGATCGTTGGAGTTCACGGGGATGTTCACATGGCAGTTGCCGTCACCGGCGTGCATATGGCTGGCCACGACGATGCGGCTGCTGCGCATATATTCGATGATAGGCTCGATGCGGGAAGCAAGGCGGGGGAAGCGTTCCTTCTGCGCGGCCAGCCAGTTCTCGGCGCGCTCCGTCACAGCGTCGTCGGTGAGGTCGGGGTCGATGTTCGACTCGTCGGAACCGGCAACGCGGGAAGCGAAAGCGAACTCGGCGCTGAAATCCTCGTCGTCCATGGGGAAACCCTGAAGGCGCAGGAGGTCCTGCAGGGCGAAGCGATAGGCGTCGCCGGCCGCGACCACGTTGAGCACTTCGAGGTAGCGGGCGAATTCAGGGATGCGGGCCATGGGAAGCACCACGTCCTCGTTGATCTTGAAGCCGGAAGTGCGCTTGGCGATGGCGGAAAGGCGATGGCGGTCTTCCCAGAACTCGGCGGCTTCCTTCTTGTCCCTGGCGATGGCCGCATAGACATAGCGGTCTTCCCTGGCGAGGTCCGCAATGGCCTTCACAGTATCGTCGAGCAGGAAGGAGTCGTTGCCGTCCACCTGCACGATGATGACGGAAATGGGGCTTCCCTCATGCTGGTCGGACTTGGCCTTGTAATTGATGGCCTGCACATACTTGGAGTTGAACTCCTCAAGCGCAGAGACGCGCACGTCGCCGCCCTGTTCGCGGATGCGGTCGCGCAGTTCCACTATCTTGCGCACCAGCTCGGCGGCAGGGACCATGGACTTGCCGTAGAATTCCAGCACCATGACGCGGGACTTGGACGGGATGGAATGCAGGATGAAGGTAGCTTCGGTGATGATGCCGTCTATGCCTTCCTTCTGCATGCCGGGCAGTCCGTCGAGCAGCTTGTTGGTCACGTCCTTGCCGAGGCCGTCCTGACGTACGTCGCCGCCCTTGAGGCGCACCACATTGCGCATGCCGCCGGAAAGGTCCTTCACTTCGAAGACGGCGGTCTCACCGGGCATGATCTTATGGCGGGGATGATCGACGCGCTCGATGCGGATGATCTCGCCCGTAGGCGTGACCATGCTCCAGGAAAGCAGGTTGTCGATGGTGGTGCCGTACTCGAAGCAGAACGGACCGCCGGAATTCTCGGACACGTTGCCGCCGATGGTGGAAGCCGTCTTGGAGGCCGGGTCGACAGTGAAGAGCAGGCCCTTGGAGGCGGCGAAGTCGATGGCTTCCTGCGTGATGACGCCGGCCTGGCAGGTCATGGTCTTCGCTTCCACGTCAACGGACTTGGCCGTGAGGCGCGTGGTACTCACTACCACCGTGCGCTTGCGGGCAGGCACGGTGCCGCCGGTGAGGCCGGAAGCGCCGCCTCGGGGGATGAGGGCGAACTTCATCTCGTTGGCGAGGCGCACGAGCGCGCTCATCTGCTCCGGAGTATCGGGCTCGACGACAAGGAGAGGGAGTTCCATGCGGAGGTCAGTCGCGTCCGTGGACGAAGCCACCAGCGCGCCGCGGCGGCGCATGATGCAGCTGTCGGGCATGATGGCCGAGAGGCGGGACTCCAGCTCCTTGCAGAAGGTGAGCTCTGCCTCATGGGCGCTCCAGAACATGGTGATGCCTTCGCTGATGGCCGTGGCGTACTGATGCGCCAGGGACTGCGATTCGCTCTGGTAACGCTCATTCACGCTCTTCCGCACCGCAGACGCGGAGATGAAGGGATTGTAGGCCACGAGGAACAGCTCCTCGGCAAGTTCGATGGCAAGCTGGCGCACGCTCTGGGGCCAGCGTTCGAACTCGTCGAGGTTGATGCGCAGGATGCGGTTGACCACATACTCGGCCGAGATGGAAATATGGGGCCCTTTATGGGGCATGGCTCTCTCCTTAAGAAAACAAAGAGAACGAAGAGCCGGACGTCTGCCGCCCGGCGCTCCGTTCATAAGGCTCGAAAATTATTTTACGTTGGTCTTGAGGCGGCTGGTGATGTTGTTCTTCACCCACGAGCTGTCCAGCCATTCGAGGGGCTGTACGGGCACGCCGCCCACGAGGACGCCGAAATGCAGATGGTCGCCGCCGGCAAGGCCGCTCACGCCAGTGGTGCCCACGATGTCGCCAGCCTTCACCACGTCGCCCACGCTCACCTTATAGTCGGTGAGATGGGAGTACTGGGTCATGAGGCCGAGGCCGTGGTCGATGAGCACCATGTGGCCGTGTATGCCGAGGTAATCGGCCCAGATGACGCGGCCCGCCGCAGAGGCGGGTATGGGGGCCTGCGCCACGGAGGCGAGGTCGAGCCCCATATGGGTCTGCTCGTCTATCTTGACGCGATGGCCGTCAACATAGGTGCGGTGGTCGCCGAAGTTGGCCTTCACGGCAGAACGGGGCAGGCGGCGGAAAGGCCCTTCCCAGACGAAATGGGGCGTCACGTTGCCCGGATCGGCGGCCAGCTCGATGAGCTTGGCATCGTTGGCGGCACGCACCTTATTGTTGGAGCAGAGGTACTGATCCAGCGGGGTATCCTTCTCGGGGCAGAGCTGGGCCAGTTCGTTGGCCTTGTAGTTGAGGAAGGATTCCGGGATGTTCAGCGTATCGGAACGATAGTTCTTGTTCAGGGCGCGCACCAGCAGGCGGCTGGAGGTCACGTTGCCGGCCAGGTCCTGAGCCATGATCTGAGGATGGTAGCTCTCCGCCTTCATCTTGATGGGGAAGGCGAAAAGGCAGGCGTAGCCGCCGTTCTCCTGCTTGTAGCCGGGGAAGAAGAGGTCGCCCACCTGGACGCCAGTCTTCTGCACGTCTTCGGAGAGCGTATAGACGATGAGGGCCGCGCCGCCGCGCTGGATGGCGGGAGGAACGGTCTTCACGGCGATGCGGGGCGGCTTGGAGTCCAGCATCATCTGCTTGGTGAACGTAGCGGGGTTGCCCCTGCCGAATCCGGCAAAGGAGGCGTCCACGGCGCGCACTTCGAGTTCGAACGCGCCTTCAGGAAGGCGGGTATCCTTGAGGTCGAAGGCTATCCTGCGGCTCTGCTCCGGCACGGCGTACGTTTCCTGCTTCACCACCATGGACTGCGTGCCGCGCTTCACGGAAACAGTCACGCTCTGCACGCCGGACTTGTCACCCACAGTCACTTCCAGCGGCTGGGCAATGCCCACGCGGGCAGTTTCAGGGGAAAGGCTCACCACGGGGCCGCTCAGGTCGCGCATGAGCAGCCACGCCCCGGCGCCTGCGGCACCGAGGATAAGGAGGAGGGCTATGACGGAAAGGCCGGAAGAACGCTTCCCGGAAGAGCGGAACGAAGGCTTTCTCTTGAACATTTCTTTCCTTGCATGGGCACAGGCCCGGTCATGACCGGACGCACGAAAAATGAGGAGGAAAAAGGGCAGGAGTCCGGAGCGGAGCCCGGCTCCCGGAGGGCGTCGCGGTTCTTGTGATGTTTTCGCATACTCGGCCCACATGTCAAGGACTGGCCCGGCACATTTACCTTGCAAATCCTTGCGGAGTCGCCCCTTCGCCCCATTCTTCCCCCTGGCGGGCAATCCCTCAGGATTCTTTGATGACGCGGCTTTTTTTTCCTTCCTGTCCGCCCGTTTCGCCTTGCCGCGCCTACCTGCTTTGTGATAAGGCGAAGGCATAATGTCCCACAGCAGGAGTTTTTTTATGTTTCTCACGGATATGAGGCAGATCTTCGCCAAAATGGGCTGGGCCAACCGCATCACCCTCATGCGCTGCGGTGCCATCCTTCCTATCCTCGTCCTCATCAACTATCCCAACATCTACACCTGCTGGATAGCCATGTTCCTCTTCGTCCTCGCCGCCATCAGCGACTTCGTGGACGGCTACATCGCCCGCAAGGAACAGCAGGTCACGAACTTCGGCAAGTTCCTCGACCCTCTGGCCGACAAGCTCCTCATCTGCGCCATCCTCGTCGAAATGGTGGGCCTCGGCTGGGTCCCCGCGTGGATAGTCAATGTCATCATCATCCGTGAACTGGCCGTCACCGGCCTTCGCGCCGTGGCCGCCGACAAGGGCGTGGTCATCGCCGCCGACTGGTACGGCAAGTGGAAGACCACCTTCCAGATCATCGCCATGGTGCCCCTGCTCATCCATTACGATTTCATGGGCATCCCCATGCATACCCTGGGTTCGCTCATCCTCTACATCGCCCTCGTGCTCACCATCTTCTCCGGCTGCAACTACTTCTACCAGTTCTACCGCGAATGGCGTGCCAGCGTGAAGGGCTCCCTCTGATACCATACGAGACTCCATGGCCCGTAAGCTCTCCTTCAAGCCTGCCGCCCTCGGCAAGATGCTGTTCCTCGTTCTGCTCGTCCTGCTCAACGCGGCTCTCTTCAGCCGTCTCATGTGGGGGGCCGGGAGCATCCATGCATGGTACGCCCTCAAGGAAAAGCAGAGCGAAGTCTCGCAGGAGCTGACGGCACTCAACGAACAGCGAGCCTCACTCAGCAGGGAGATACGCCTCCTGAAGACCGACCCGGACTATGTGGAGAAGGTGATACGCCAGCGCCTCAATTATGTGCGGAAAAACGAGATACTCTACCTTTTCGACAAGAACCGGCAGGACACCTGGACTGAAAAAGGTACGGAGAGCAAGCCATGAACGAACGCATAGCCATGGATTCGCCCCTTGCCGGCAACGGCCGTTCTGAAAAAGCGAAATGGTATCAGGAAGTGCTTTCGCTCGATCCTGATTCCCGCATCTTCCTTCCCTATGCGCGCCTCCTTGCCGAACTGGGCCGGGCGGGAGAAGCTGTGGACGTACTCAAGGCCGGCCTTGGCAAGCACCCGGAATTCCTCGAAGCGAGGCTCTACCTCATCGAGCTCCTGCACCTCGCCGGGCAGGACGCCGCCGCCGGGCTGGAAGCCGAAGGCATCATCGACCTGCTGGGCCAGTCGCCCGCGCTCTGGCGCATCTGGAGCCGCCGCCCCGGCCTGAGGGCCGACCAGGCCGCCATGCTCCTCTTCTTCGCCGCCTCCATGCAGAAGAACGGGCACAGCCTCGCCGATGTTTTCGAAGCAGGCATAGCCGCTCTGGAAAACGGGGCAGCCCCCGAGCCTTCCGTTCCCGGAAAGACCATGGCTGAATGCCCGGCTTCTGAAGCCGCTCCTGAAATTCCTGCCGCCCCCGCTCCTGCCGAACTTTCTGGAGATGGAAAGGCCTTCACCATGCCGGAAGATGCCGCGTGGTATGCCCTGGATTCCGTCCCCGAAGACGATGACGTCTACGACGACGAGCAGGACGAACAGCCTGTCGCGGCACTGCGCTTCGTGCAGGAAGCCGCCGCCCCCATTTCCTCGTTCCAGCCCGAGCCTGAGAATGCAGGCTATGTCCCTTCCATGACCACAGTGCCTCGAGGCCTTCTGGAAGGCAAAAGCTCCCTCCGTACCCGCTCCATGGCCCGTGTGCTTGAAGAGCAGGGGGCTACGGACGAGGCCGCCGAGATCTATCGCGAACTGCTCGAGTCCTGCTCTTCCGCCGAGGAAGAAGCCGAACTCAACGCCAAACTGACCAGCCTTCTGCAGAACACGGAAAATGCCGCGTCTGCCCAGCCTTCCGCCTCCGGCGTGCTCGACATGCTGGAAGCCCTGGCCTCCCGGCTGGAAAACCGTAACCGCGCCTGATGCGCGGCTGGAGAACATATGCGCTGCAGCGTACGCCCCCTTCTTCTCAGCCTTCTTTCCGCTCTCGTCCTTGCCCTCCCCGGCTGCTCCATGGTCGAGGGCTACTACAAGGACAGCAAGAAATTCTACTATAAGCACATCAACAGCCCCGCAACGGTGGACATCACGGACCGCACTGTGCTTGAAGACGACGAACGCGGCCTCGCCCAGCGCATGATGGCTCTCGACAACGAAATCATCAGGCTCGAAAAGGCCCTGGATGCCTTTGCTACTCCTCCCAGCGGACAGGCCGCCGCAGACCTCCTGCGCCGCTTCCCCTGGCTTTCCGGCCTGGCCATGGTCGCCCCCGACGGCACTCTCGGCGCCTCCATCCCTCCCGTCCCGCTCAAGCAGCTCGACTACTCGCCTCTCCTGACCACCGCCCCCAAGGCCCTTCCGCGCGACCTGCGCTCCTTCGTGCAGGATACCCCCCTCGGCCCTGAGATAGTGCTGGCCCGCCCCTTCCTTCAGGAAGACCAGCTCCAGCTCTTCCTTGTGGCCTCCTTCGACTTCCGCGCTCTCCTGCCCTACGTCTCTTCCCCCGGCGATCTGGTCGTCCGTTCTACCGATACGCTCATCTGGTGCGGCGACGTGGACTACGAAGCCAGCCCCATGGGCAAAGTCGACTGGGCTTCTCTGCTCAAGGAAGAAAGCAGCGGCGAACTTTCCGGCGAAAGCGGTTCTATGATCTGGGTGACGCGCTATCTCGGCGGCAAGCCGCTGGTCTTTGCGACAAAAGCCCGATAAACACGATAAGCATCTTGTAACTTATTGCACATTCAGCCCTGTTAATGGTATAAACACTGGCAAATAACAGCAGCCCCGATCCCAGCACGAAGCTGTTGACGCCCATGCGAACGACCGGAGCCAGCACCAAGGAGCTTGGACATGTCTGAAGTCACCGCAATTGAACACCTTATCGCATCGCAGCGCAGATGGTCGCCTAAGGCAACGGGCCAGTTCACCGCCCTCATGCACGACCTTATCCTCTCCGCCAAGATCATTTCCCGTAACGTCAACCAGGCCGGCCTCGTCGACATCCTCGGTGCTACGGGTTCCATGAACGTACAGGGCGAACAGGTCCAGAAGCTCGACATCTTCGCCAACAACACGCTGGTCTACCGCATGCAGAGCTCCGGCTCCGTCTGCGCCGTCGGTTCCGAAGAAATGGCCGAACCCTTCTTCGTACCTGAAAACGAGCCCCACGGCCACTACGTCATCTTCTTCGACCCGCTGGACGGCTCTTCCAACATCGACGTGGG
Organism: Mailhella sp.; assembly: GCA_045543435.1. Classification (GTDB taxonomy): domain Bacteria; phylum Desulfobacterota; class Desulfovibrionia; order Desulfovibrionales; family Desulfovibrionaceae; genus Mailhella. The sequence goes on along the minus strand of JAZQMJ010000163.1, from coordinate 2,448 downwards.
CGTGAGCATCGGCACCATCTTCTCCATCTATCGCCGCTCCGACGACGAGAACTACTGGGAACTCAACTCCGACGCCCTGCTCCGTCCCGGTCTGGAGCAGGTGGCCGCCGGCTACTTCCTGTACGGATCCTCCACCATGCTGGTGTACTCCACCGGCCACGGCGTGAACGGCTTCACCCTCGACTCCTCCATCGGTGAATTCCTGCTCACCCATCCCAATATCCAGATCCCGCGCATCGGCAAGTACTACTCTGCCAACCACGGCTATTTCAACTACTGGGACGAAGGCACTCAGAAGGCCGTCCATTCCTTCTCCCGTCCCATCGGCTACGCCCCTCGCCCCACCCGCTATGTGGGTTCTCTCGTGGCCGACTTCCACCGCACCCTGCTCAAGGGCGGTGTCTTCTTCTATCCTGAAGACTCCAAGCACCCCCGCGGCAAGTTGCGCCTCATGTACGAAGCCAATCCTCTCGCCTTCCTCGCCGAACAGGCAGGCGGCAAGGCCATCGACGGCAAGAACCGCATCCTTGAAAAGGCTCCCACCGCCATCCACGAGCGCACCCCGCTCATCATCGGTTCCGCCGACGACGTGGATCAGGTCATCGAAGTCTACAAGCAGTACGGCAAGATCTAATTAAATAAACGAGTTCTAAACTAGGACGGGGTCTCGGCCCCGTCCGATCTTTCCTGAACCGCGCACGGGCATGAGCTGGTGCGCGGTCTCCTTCTGTAAAGGGCCCCATGCCCGAAAGGTTGCTTATGCTGGTTCTGGGAATAGAAAGCTCCTGCGACGAGACCGCCCTCGCCCTTGTCGATGACAGCGGCGTGCGCGCCTCCGTCATTTCCAGCCAGGCGGATATCCACGCCCTCTTCGGCGGCGTGGTGCCCGAGCTGGCCTCGCGTGAACACGCCCGACTCATCGGCCCCCTCCTCGACAGCCTGCTCGCCCAGGCCGACCTCGGCCCTGATCCCTGGTCGAAGATAGACCGCATAGCCGTCACCCGCGGCCCCGGCCTCATGGGGAGCCTTCTCGTAGGCGTTGCCTTCGCCAAGTCCCTCGCTCTGGCTCACGACATCCCCCTCGTCGGCGTGGACCATCTGCACGGCCACCTGCTTGCCGCCGGTCTGGAAAACGACATAGCCTGGCCAGCCCTCGGCGTGCTCATCTCCGGCGGCCATACGCACCTCTACCGCATGGAAAGCCCTACGCAGATGGAAGTGCTGGGCAAGACCATCGATGACGCCGCCGGCGAAGCCTGCGACAAGTTCGCCAAGATGGCAGGCCTGCCCTATCCCGGCGGCGCCCTCCTCGACGCCCTTGGCAAACGCGGCAAGGCCGACGCCCGCCTTTTCCCGCGCCCCTACACGCAGAACGACAACCTGGACTTCAGCTTCAGCGGCCTGAAGACCGCCGGTTCCCTGTGGCTCTCCCAGCACCCGGAAGCGCGCTTCCCTGCCGGGGAAACGCCCGCCCGGGAACGGCTCGAACTCGCCTCTCAGGAACTGTGCGACGCTTCGGCCTCCTACCTCCTCGCCGTGGCTGAAACGCTCACCATCAAGGCCCGCCGCGCCATGCAGCTCTTCAAGCCGCGCTGCATCATCGTGGCCGGCGGCGTTGCCGCGAACAGCGTGGTGCGGCAGGAATTCACCCGCCTTGCGGAAGAGAAGCGCATACCGCTGTACATCCCCAAGCTTTCCCTCTGCGGCGACAACGCCGTCATGATAGCCAGAGCCGGCTGGCACATGGCCCAGGCCGGACGAGGGCACGACCTTTCCCTCTCCGCCATCCCGCGCGGGCAGGCCATCCCTCAGGACTGGCAGGAAATAGCCTGACTCCTTCAGTGGAGCCTTCTGTCTCGCCGGTCCACCTTGACAGCGCAACAGCCTGACTCTACAATCATTCCGCATCATTTTTTTCTGATGTAAGAAAAAAGGGCGGAACTTTCCCCCACCCTCTTATCACCTATACGTCTCTATGGAGGATACACCATGTCCATCGCAGTTACCGATGCCGATTTCGAAAGCGTCGTTATCAAGTCTTCCATTCCCGTTCTCGTGGACTTCTGGGCTCCCTGGTGCGGCCCCTGCCGCGGCATCGGCCCCATCGTCGAAGAACTCGCCGCTGAATATCAGGGCAAAGTGCTCGTCTGCAAAGTCAACGTGGACGAAAATTCCAAGACTCCCAGCCAGTTCGGCATCCGCGCCATCCCCACTCTCATCGTCTTCAAGGACGGCGAAGTGGTCGACCAGGTCACCGGCGCCGTTGCCAAGTCCCACCTCGTGGGCATGATCGAAAAGGCTTTCTAATGCTGTACGACGCCGCAGTCATAGGCGCCGGCCCTGCCGGCATCACTGCCGCGCTCTATCTTGTCCGTTCCGGTGTGAGCGTCGCTCTCCTGGGGAGCGCCGCTCCCGGCGGCCAGGTGCTGAGCCCTGCCCAGGTAAGAA
>JAZQMJ010000162.1:0-8966 GCA_045543435.1 Mailhella sp. | reverse complement strand
GGCCGCGCCAGTCGCGCAGGCTTTCCTCACTGCGGCGCAGGGCTACCTGCTCCTTCTGTATCTCGGCGAGCTTCCTGTCGAAGGCCTCACCCATGAAGTTCGGGATATTGGCGCTGTTGCCAGTGAGGAAGTCCTTCATTTCATCAAGTTTGAAGCCCATCTGCTTGTAATACTTGAGGACCAGGACATTGAGCATCTCGTCGTGTGTATAGACGCGGTAATTGTTGCAGTCGTGGCGCAGGGAAGAAATGAGCCCCTTTTCATCATAGAAGCGCAAGGCCTTCTTGGAGACATTGCAGATCTGGCTCAGCTCGCCGATAGAGTAATGTGTCTTTTTCGACATGGTGCCTTCCTCAGCCATTTCATGGATGTGATATCGGTGTAGAATCGCATGAATCTTTGATGACTGCAAGCTGGAGCAGGGGAACCTGCTGGCACATAGGCTTCGCATGGCAGAAAAGCTTATCATGAAAGCCTGCAGGGGAGGTCCTGGGGAGTGGAGGCTTGCCTTTTTAGCGTGAAATTTCTATAAATAAGAAGAGTATCAGGAGAGTCTGCTTTTCATATCGACGGGGAGCTGCCATGAATAAGGCTATGACCATACTGTATAAGGTACACAATAATCTCTATGTGAACCTTACCAATAAGTGCCCTTGCGCCTGCACCTTCTGCGTTCGCCAGAGTAGGGATACGGTATCTTCCATCGACCAGCGTTCTCTTTGGCTGGAACGCGAGCCGTCTTATGAGGAAGTCATCGCGGAGTTCAGCCAATATAACGTGCAGGATTTCGGAGAGCTGGTCTTCTGCGGTTATGGAGAACCTACCGAAAGGCTGGATGTACTCCTTGCCGTGGCCCGCTATGCCAAGGAACATTTCGGATGCCGGGTGCGCGTCAACACCAACGGCATGGCAGACCTCATATGGGGCAGGGACACGACGCCTGATTTTGCGGGCGCAGTGGATGTCGTTTCCATCAGCCTGAACTCGCCGGATCCGGTGAAGTATCAGGAAGTGGTGCGCTGCCGCTTCGGTGAAAAGTCATTCCCGGCTATGCTGAACTTTGCAAAGAACGTCAGGAAGTATGTGCCGGAGGTCGTCCTTACGACTGTTGAGACTGTTCTGAGCAGGGAGGAGGAAGAGCGCTGTGCGGAAATATGCAGGGAAATAGGCGTCTCGTACCGGATACGCCCCTGGGAGTAGTGTCCATAGGATGAACTTACGATTTCAGCGAGAGAAGGAGAGGGCTGCCAGCATATTCACAGCCTTGCCCGTGCGTGCGGCGGCTGGAAGACAGTCGCGAATGTGTTCTTTTTCGATGTGACCTGATCCTCCAATCGAGGCATAAGCTGTTACGCCTGTTTTGAGCATAGTCAGCAGAAGTTCCGGAGAGACAGGGCAGGGCGTTGCCAGATTCAACGGCTGTGAGGCGATAGAGGCGGCCTTCTGCGCCTTGTAGAACGCGTTTCAGGAGAGAGTCCAGGCTGAACTATGTGATTGGCGCACAATGTTTCTTTCGTCTGCCATTGTTACCGATGGCCATGCATGACTGAGAAGCTCTCGCCACCAGTGGAATCATCTGTAAAGCAGAAAAGCGCTGTGCATCATACGATGTCAGCGCTTTTCCTTTAGGCGTCTTCTTGCTGTTTTTTAGAGTTCAAGCTCAGGGAGCCGGGTGTCGTGCCAAATTGTTTTTTGAAGGTTGTGATGAAGGACGACACAGAATGATAGCCGCAAGCGAGAGCCGTATCGGTAACGCTCTCACCAGAACGAAGCAGTCGGTAGGCATGATCCATCTTGGCTCTCTGTTCCCACTGGCCTATGGTCATGCCAGTTTCGCGATAGAACACGCGAGAAAGCGTCTTGGACGACATGCCGAACTCTTTGCTCCATTCTTCTATGGAAATAGGTTCTTCGATGTTTTCAAGGAAGGAGTTGGCCAGCTTCTGAAGCTTACTGCTGCGCGGCATAGTTATGCCGTTCATGGCCGGCTCGGCCCTTTGGATGACATCCCATATCACATGCCCCATCCGGCGATCTTTTTCCTGAGTGAGGTCGAGGGGCCAGTCATCAATAACTTTGATGAGCTCTTTCAGAAGGGTAGAGCTGGCAAGGACCTGGCAGTTCTGGAAGCGTTCGTTATCTTTGAACAGGGACTCATGGATGAAGACAGTCCTGTTCGCAGAGGACTCGAGAGCGTAGAAGGTGTGGTTGGTACGCGGGGGTATCCAGATGCACTGAGACTCGTTGGCAAGATAATTCAGCGAAGCAGTTTCGATGACAGCACTGCCGGAAAGCAAAACTATGAACTCCGCCCACTCGGGATGTTCGTGCCAAGACGTCCATTCGCCTTCGCTCAGGGACATGTTGAAAGGATAGAAAAAAACATCTTCATTGATGAAGTTTTCATTCCAGTCTCGCGGATTCCAATAGTTTTTGCGCAGTTCCTTCATAAAATTGCTGCATGCTCCTGCTGAAGGGGTACGAGTACGGCGGGAAAGCGGTCATTTAAGTATCTACTTTCCTAGTTATTTAATAGAGTACTGCAGGAAAAAAGTAAATCCCTGCCAAAATGCATAAGCAGGCTTACAACGCCCATAAGAAAGGCCCGGTCCTGAAATTCAGGGCCGGGCCTTTCTTAGTGAGTCAGTTCAGGCTGTTATTCTACTGCAGAGAGCAGGTTGGGCAGCCAGAGAACGATCTGCGGGAAGGCGACCATGAGGGCGATAGCCGACAGGTTGACGGCCACGAAGGGCAGAGCCTTGGCAGAAATGGCTTCCAGAGACTGGTCGGCGATACCCGATGCGATGAACATGTTTTCACCCATGGGAGGCGTGGAGAAGCCGACGCCGCAGCAGCAGACGAGGATGACGCCGAAGTGGATGGGGTCGACACCATAGGCCATCATAACGGGCAGCAGCACGGGGGTGACCAGCATGATGATGGCCAGGGTTTCCATGAACATGCCGAGGAAGACCAGCAGGATGACGACCAGCAGCCAAACGATGTTCACGTTGGAGGTGAAGGAGAGAACCCATTCAGCCAGTTCGTTGGGGATGCGGTATTCGGTGAGGATACGGCCGAAGCTGTAGGCGGTGAACACGATGATGAGCACTCGGCCAGCCAGCCAGGAGGTGTTCTTCAGCGCGGCCATGAAGGCCTTGAACTTCAGTTCGCGATGCACGAAGCAGCCGATGATGAGGGTGTAGAAGATGGCCACGATGGCGGCTTCGGTAGGAGTGAACTTACCGGTGTAGATACCGCCGAGGATGATGGTGGGGGCCATGATGGACCAGATGCCGTCCTTCACGGACTTGGCAAGGCGAGCGCCGGACCAGGCCATGCCGTCACCGCCGCGCTTGCGGTTGATAAAGATATGCATGGCGCAGAGAGAGGCAGCGATGAGCAGGCCGGGGAGAACGCCGCCCATGAACATCTTGGTGATGGACTGCTGGCCGGACACGCCGTAGATAACCATGGGGATGCTGGGCGGGATGATGATGCCCACGCCGCCGGCAGTGGCGGCAGCAGCAGCGGCATAAGCAGGATGGTAGCCGCGGCAGGTCATGGCGGGGATCATCAGCATGCCGACAGCGGCGGTGGTAGCAGGGCCGGAGCCGGAGATGGCGCCGAAGAACACGCAGGCCAGAGCCGTGGTGACGGGGAGGCCGCCGGGCATGGGGCCGATGATGTTTTCAGCGATGTTCACCAGTCTTCTGGACATGCCGGAGGCTTCCATGAGAGCGCCGGCAAGGATGAAGGACGGCAGAGCCATCAGGGGGAAGGAAGACAGGGAAGCGGCGGCCATCTGGATGAGCATGACGGGGTCTTTGCCCACCAGGAAGTAGACGGCGTAGGTGGAAAGGCCGAGGGCGACCATGATGGGGCTGCCGATGAACAGCAGGCCGAAGAACACGCCGAACAGGAGCAAACCGATAGTTGCAGCAGTCATTACTTCTTCTCCTCTTCAGCAGAGCATTCGGTGTAGCGACGCACTTCTTCGCAGGCCGGATCGTCTTCGGGGCAGTCCATGAGGGCGCGCTTGCTTTCTTCGACGGAAGCCTTGTCGGGGTCGATGATTTCCCACTTCAGGATGTACTTGCAGACGTCCACCTGCACCACGCGGATGGCCATGAGCAGGAAGGAGAAGGGGAAGACCATGTAGATGTAGGCCAGGTTCCAGTCGAGACCGGGAGTATAGTAAGGCAGTTCGAGCAGTTCCTGGATGGCGAGGTAGCCGTACCAAGCCATGGCCAGGTTGAAGACGAACCAGAAAATGTCACCAATGATGAGAAGCGCGTTAGCCATCCAAGAGGGCATATACATGATATGCAGGGTAACGCGGTTCAGAGCGGAAAGTCTGGTTGCATAGCATGCGCCGAACATGATGAACCAGAGGAAAGAATAGCGAGCCACTTCTTCAGACCAGGTCAGCGGCATGCCGAACCAGCGAAGAACGATCTGGATCATGAGGATAGTAACGAAGAAGACCAGCAATATCTGGCAGATATAGCCTTCAAAATGGTCCATAAAAGCTATGAAAGCTTTCTTGAGCATGTGCCCCTCCTTAGGCAGTTCGTGAACGATAAACAGCTTATGTTATCGGAGATGGAGACTGCGTGGATAAAGCAAACTGCCTGGCAGGAAGACAGTATTTCGCCAATACCAAGGTTATGAAAATTTGGACAAACAAACGCAAAAAGGAGGAGAAATACAGCGAGAAACTGCATTCCTCCCCCTGATTACATTACATTACTTCCATTCAGCCTTGCCGAAAGACTTCAGGTAAGCGTTGATGGCGTCCTTGCCGCCGCAGAAGTCAGCCATTTCGGGCCACACGGTGGAAACAGCAGCTTCCTTCCACTTGGCTTCGTCCTGGAGCTGATCGACCACGAGGCCGGCCTTCACGAGGGCTTCCTTAGCCTTGCCGCCCTGTTCCATCTGGAACTTCAGGACCTGATCCTGAGCGTACTTACCAGCGGCGATCATGATTTCCTGATCTTCCTTGCTCATCTTCTTGAGCACGCGCTGGCTCATGATGAGGGGCTGGAGCTGGTAGGTGTAGTGGCATTCGGTCAGGTACTTCTGGTTGGCTTCCATGAACTTCATGGCCTGGATGCCGATGTAGCCGTAGCACTGGCCGTCAACAACGCCCTGCTGGAGAGCGGTGAAGGTTTCGGACCAAGCGATCGGCACAGGGTTGGCGCCGAAGGACTTGTAAGCGGCGATGAGCACGGCGCTCTGAGGCACGCGGAACTTCAGGCCGGCGATATCAGCCATGGTCTTGATGGGCTTCTTGGAGTTGGTGATCCAGCGGAAGTCGGTGTAGGTCCAGCAAAGAACGCGGAAGCCGCCTTCCTTCATGGCGTAGCCGTTGAGCAGTTCGTGAGCAGCACCATTGGTGCCCTTCACCACTTCGTCAAGGTTGTCGAAGAGGTAGGGGAGGGTGAGCACGCCGAGCTTCTTCACGAAGGGCACGATGTTGGCGATACCGACGCAGGAAACGTCGAGGGTGCCGCGGCGAACGTTGTGGATGGTTTCAGTTTCGTCACCGAGCTGGCCGGAGAAGAAGAGCTGAACTTCATACTTGCCATTGGTCTTTTCTTCAACGTACTTCTTGAAGGAAATACCAGCAACACCCTGTTCGGAATCGGCGGGGTCACCGATAGCGACCTTGAGGACCTGGGGGGCAGCCTGGGCGGCGGTGCCGAAGGTGGCGGTCAGGGCGAGCATAAGGGCGGAAAGCAGAAGCTTTTTCATAAGGACTCCCTAGCTGAGGTTAGTATAAGGTTCAATCCAAACCTAAAGGATTGAAGAGAATCTAACAGAAAGTGAACAAAATATCAAGCTTACTTTTCGAAGTTAGCTTCGAGAAGAGCAAGAATCTGGTCACGGCTGGCGGCGCGGGGGTTGTTGTTCAGCAGACGCTTGGCGGCAAAGGCGCGGTCGGCGCAGGCGGGGAGGTCTTCACGCTTCACGCCGTAGTTCACGAGACCGGTCTTGATGTCGAGGTCGGCGAGCAGAGCGCGGAAGGCTGCTTCCACGTCGGCAGCGCGTTCGAGCACGCTCATGGTAGCGGAACGATCGCAGCCGCGGAGGATGTCGGCAACGACGGCGTACTTTTCAGGGTTGGCGATGTAGTTGAAGCCAACGCAGAAGGCGCCGACGAAGGACATGGCGAGGCCGTGGGGGATGTGGCATTCCACGGGCAGGGTGGTGCCGATGGCGTGGATGATGCCGTTCTGGGTCTGACCGAAGCCCATGCCGGCGAGGGCGGAGCCATAGAGCATGCCTTCGCGGGCCTTGATGTTCTTACCGTTGGCATAAGCCTGACGGATGTTGCCGGCCACGAGCTTCATGGCGGCGAGGTCGAGGGCGTCGGTGAAGGGGGTGGCAGCGATGCCGCAGAAGGATTCCATGGCGTGCACGAAGGCGTCAACGCCGGTCATGGCGGTCACGCGGGGGGGCAGGCCAACGGTGAGTTCGGCGTCGAGGAGAACGACGTCGGCATACATGAAGTCAGAGACCACACCCTTCTTGCCGCCGTTCTTGGTGTCGGCGAGCACGGAAATGTTGGTGAATTCGCTGCCGGTGCCAGCGGTGGTGGGGATGAGCACCATGGGCAGGCAGGCGTTGGGCACGAGGTTCATGCCGAAGTACTTGTCGATAGGACCTTCGTTGGTCATGAGCACAGCGGCAGCCTTGGTGGTGTCGAGGGGAGAACCGCCACCGATACCGATGATCACGTCAGCGCCGAAAGCCTTGGCAGCGTCGGTGCAGGCCTGGATGGAATCCATGCTGGGTTCGAGTTCGGCCTTGGCGAAGAGTTCCCATTCCACACCGCCAGCGGTGAGGGCGTCTTCAAGGGGCTTCTGCACGCCGACCTTAGCGAGGCCGGGGTCGGTGACGATGAAGGCCTTCTTGCCGCCGAGGTTCTTGACGATGTCAGCAGCCTGCTTGATGGAACCGGCACCGTGGATGAAGTGCTTCACAGTATGATGATTGTAAACCATGTGAGTGTACCTCCGGAGTGGAAATAAGGAAAAGGCGGGCCGACTTACATCGACCCGCCTAAGGTTAGGTATTAGAGGCCGAACTTCTGTTCGATGGTGGTGAGGGCGGTGTCGATACCGGCCACGAGCTCTTCGATGTCAGACTTGGTGCTGGTGAGAGCGGGGCACAGGGTGATGGTGTTGTTGAAACCGCGGAAGGAACGGGTGGTCTTGCCGATGAGGACGCCAGCGGCCTTGGCGGCGCCGACAGTGGCATTGGCCATGGGTTCGGGGAGGGGTTCCTTGGTTTCGCGATCCTTCACGAGTTCGATACCGGCGAAGAGGCCGCGGCCACGGACGTCGCCGATGATGGCGTGCTTGTCCATGAGGCCCTTGAGGCCGTCGAGGAGGTAGTCGCCCATGGCAACGCAGTTGTCGAGCAGGTTTTCGCGCTCGATGATAGCGATGTTTTCAAGGGCGGCAGCGGGGCCGGCGGTGCAGCCACCGAAGGTGGAGATGTCGCGGAAGAAGTCGTCGGTGTTGTCAGCGAAGAAGTCTTCGAACACCTTTTCGGTGGTCACGGTGCAGGAGATGGCAGCGTAGCCGGAGGCAACGCCCTTGGCCATGGTGACGATGTCGGGAGTGAAGTCCCAGTACTGGTAGCCGAACCACTTACCGGTACGGCCGACGCCGCAGACCACTTCGTCCATCAGCATGAGGATGCCGTACTTGTCGCAGATCTCACGCATGGTTTCATAGTAGCCCGCCGGGGGAATGAGGATGCCGCCGCCAGCAGTCATGGTTTCGCAGCACACGCCACCGATTTCATCGGGACCGACGGTGAGGATCACTTCTTCGAGCTGCTTGGCCATCTTCACGCCGAGGTCTTCGCACTTGCCGAACTTGGAGCGATAGGTGTCGCAGTCGGGGAAGGAGTAGAAGCCGGGGGTGTAGGGGCCGTACTGCATGCGACGTTCGTACTGGCCGCAGGCAGACAGGGTGGTGATGGTGGTACCATGGTAGTCACGATCACGATAGATGATGCCGGTCTTCTTGCCGTTGTGCTTGGTCTGGCCGATCTGGCGGACCATCTTGAAGGCCTTTTCGTTGGCTTCGGAACCGGAGTTGGAGATGTACACGCGGTTCAGGCCAGGCATCTTGGAGATGAGCTTTTCGGAGAATTCGATGGTGGGGAGGTTGCCGATGCCGTTGGCAAAGTAGCACATGTCCATCATCTGGGCGGCGACCTTGTCAACGATTTCCTTGCGGCCGTAGCCGACGTTCACGGTCCACACGCCACCAGCAACGGCGTCAAGATAGGTCTTGCCGTTGATATCGGTAACGCGGTTGCCTTCGCCCTTCACATAGATGGCGGGTTCGAAGTTCTTGTGGTTGGTCAGGTGGTGCCAAACGTGCTTCTTGTCAAGAGCAACATACTTTTCGACATCGTAGCTCATGGTTCTACTCCTCATAAGCATGGTTTGTAGAAAATGAAAAAAGGAACAATTCCTTTGTTGACTATTATATTCCATATTTTTTCGGCTGTCGCTTTTTCTAAAGAGACTTGCGATATCGAAATTTGGACATTATTTGGGTTCTCCCAAGGGAAATCAGGTATCTGCCCTTAGAAAATTTATTCTGGCCGATGGAAACGGCTGGCACTGTCTGGCTAGTTTTGTGATGACCGTCACAAGAATCTGAAGCATGGGGATGTACTGGGTAAAAAGAGAGGGCGCATCCACCGAAGCAGATGCGCCCTCGAAAGGTGCTTATTCCCGATTAGCGGAGATGAGCGAGGAGCTTGGCGAGGCTGTCGTTAGCGTCGCCGAGGAGCAGGAGCACATCGTCGCTGGTGTAGAGGGGGTTCGGCACGCCGGCATAGCCGGGCTTATCGTCGAAGTTGCAGATGATGATGTTCTTGGCCTTGTCGATCTCGAGGATGGGCATGCCATAGATGGGAGTGCCTTCAGCGCTGTT
>JAZQMJ010000161.1:0-2937 GCA_045543435.1 Mailhella sp. | reverse complement strand
GGCGCGGATGGTCAGGATATTGCCATGGCGGTGGGGCAGGGCGTGTTCGTGATGGCAGTGGCCATGTTTGTGCCCATGATGTCCGTGCTCATGGTGATGTTCATGGCAGTGATGTTCGTGGCTATGTTCTTTGCTCATAGGGCGTTCACTACTCTTGCCGCGGCGCAGGCCGCGCCGTAGCCGTTGTCGATGTTGAGGACGCCCAGGCCGGGCGCACAGCTGGAAAGCATGCTGGAAAGCGCGGAACTGCCGCCCTTGGCCACGCCGTAGCCTACGGATGTAGGCACGCCGAACACGGGCTTGGGGGTGAGCCCGCCGAGTACGCTGGCGAGGGCCGCATCCAGCCCAGCCACGACGATGACGGCGTCGAAGCCGTTTATCTCGTCGAGCCGTTCAGCAAGACGCCAGAGCCCGGCCACGCCGCAGTCTTCGAAGACCTTATGTTCTATGCCGAGATACTGGAGCGTGCGCGCCGCCTCCCATGTGACGAAGCCGTCCGCCGTGCCGGCGGAGACCACGGCCACGCGGCCGCGTTCACGGGAGGGCATGGCTTCCCCGAAGGCCGTGCGCGACAGGGGGTGATAGTCGTAGAGCGAGCGCAGTCCTTCCGGCGCCTGGGCGAAGACTTCCGGCTCAAGGCGCGTGAAAAGCACGGGATGCCCTGAGCCTCGGCCGAAGCGCGAGAGCAGTTCCAGCAGGGCCGGAAGGGGTTTGCCTTCGCAGAACACGGCCTCGGGCAGGCCTATGCGGGCAGTGCGGGCGTGGTCGAAAAGTATTCCGTGGTCCATACGTTCCTCTTTTGCGGGAAATATATCCCTACTTCTCCGCTCAGGCAAGGCAACGGCAGGCATTTCTTGAAGAAAAGGACGACAGCGCATGAGCCGTGCCTCGTTTCTGATACTCAGCGGGCAATCATTGACCGCCCCTTGCGCCGTGCTACGTTCAAGGAAAAGCATCGGGGCTTCCCGCCCCGGGCGCATACCGCAAGGAGGTCTTTATGCTGCCCAGCGTCTTTGGAGAAAGACTGTTCGACAATGTTTTCGGCGATCCCTTCGCCATGCCTGCCGCCCACTTCCATGACCGCCTCTTCGGCAAACACGGCCGCAACCTCATGAAGGCCGATGTGCGCGAACTGGAACATTCCTACGAACTCGACGTCGATCTGCCCGGCTTCAAGAAAGAAGAGATAGGCGTGGAGCTTGCCGACGGCTGCCTCACCATCTGCGCCTGCAAGGGGCAGAGCCGCGAGGAGGAGAAGCCCGGCCAGTACATCCGCCGCGAACGTTCCTTCGGCGAATGCCGCCGTACCTTCTATGTGGGCGAGGGCTTCGGCCCGAAAGACGTGGCCGCCAAATATGAGGACGGTATACTGAAGCTGTCCTTCCCCAAGGCTCCCGAGCAGAAAGAGCCGGAAGAAACGAAGGTGGCCGTGCAGTAGGGCCGCCCCGCAGGATGAGGATGTTCCGCAATGCTCGCCGCTCCAGCCAAGGCCGGGGCGGCTTTTCTTCATATGTGCCGAACGGCAGTTAAATAGAAAGGGACCGCCTTCCGGCAGTCCCTCTCGGATCGCTGGCCTCACCAGCGTGCCGGCCTCACCCGGCTGTATCATCGCTCTCAGTTCTTGGGGGCGAGGATATCGGAATAGAACTGGTCCATCTCCTCCTTGGTGGAGAAGTTGGCCATATACATCTTGTCGGCCATGGCTTCGGCCAGGGCGGCGGGGATGCGGCCCACCATCTTCATGTTCTGGCCGTACTTGGCCATGATGTCGTCGTGGCTGAACTTGAATTCCTTGCCGTCGCGCAGGCCGGCGAAGGCGCAGTAGAAGTGTTCGCCCTGGGCGAGATCGGTCTTGTCGAAAGCGATCATGTCGGCCCAGATCTTGTACACGTCAGTGCTGTTGGCGAAGTTCATCATGTCGGGGCTGAAGCCGCCGCAGGGGCGCATGTTCACTTCGAGGGCCACCACGTCGCCCTTCTTGCCCATGCCTTCCTGATCCTGGGTGAGGCGGAAGAACTCGAAATGCACGAAGCGGTTCTTCACGCCGAAGCTCTTGGCAGTGGCGCGGCCGGCGGCACGGGTATCTTCGGGCAGATCCTTCTGGATATAGTAGATGGAGTTGTCGTTCTCGTTCACGATATCCATGATGGACATGGGGGTGACGTTGCCGGTCTCGAAGATGGGGTCGCCGTTGGAGTTGAAGATGGCGTCGTAGGAGTTCACTTCGGCGTGGATGAACTCTTCCATGATGTACTGCACGCCTTCCACCTTCTTTTCCATGAAGCGTTCAAGGTCTTCCATGTTCTTGATTTTCCAGGTGTCGGAAGCGCCGACGCCGTTATCGGGCTTGGCCACGACCGGGAAACCGACCTTCTTGATGAAGCGCTTGCAGCCGGCGAGGTCTTTCACCAGATAGTACGGAGCCGTGGCGATGCCGGCCTTCTTATAGTAGGCCTTCATGGAAGACTTGCACTTAATCTTGGCCATGTCGTCGGCCTGAAAACCGCTGGTGATGTGGAAGTCGGTGCGCAGGGCGGCGTCGCGTTCCAGCCAGTATTCGTTGTTGGATTCGAGCCAGTCGATGCGCCCGTACTTGTGGATGAAGTAGCCCATGGCGCGGTAAACTTCATCGTAGTTTTCCAGGCTGTTCACCTTGTAATATTCATGCAGACTGTCTTTGAGTTCGGGCAGAAGCTCGTCATAGGGCTGATCGCCTATACCGAGCACACGCAGACCGTAGGCCTTGAGGTGATGGCAGAATTTCCAATAGTTCGTGGGGGAGTTAGGTGAGATGAAGACAAAGTTTTTCATGCGGTATGTTCCTTGCGCGTTACGCGGCGGTGGTGCGGCACTGTAAGCGCTGTGCTGTGTTGAAGTTTCCGGCGGGCTGGCCGCCCGCAGGCATTAGCGGCCCAGAAGCCACGGCATGAAGTAGGG
>JAZQMJ010000160.1:0-5412 GCA_045543435.1 Mailhella sp. | reverse complement strand
GAAAGAGAGGGAGAGGAGGTTTGGGGGAAGGGGGAAGGGGACTTTTGGAAAACTCCCTTCCCCCCTTCGCCGGGCCCCATCCCCCTATCTTCAAAACTTTTTGATTGGTTCGATGGAGGCTAACCTAGCACAAAAGCAGGGAAAGGAAAACGGGCGTTCTTCCACAGAAAAACGCCCGTCTTTTCGGTGTATTGGAGCTGATTACAGGTTCTTCAGGTCCATGATGAGCTCAAGGTCCTTGTCGCCGCGGCCGGAGAGGCACACGAGGATGGTCTTGTCCTTGGGCAGGGTGGGAGCGATCTTGATGGCATGGGCCAGAGCGTGGGAGGATTCCAGCGCGGGGATGATGCCTTCGGTGCGGGAAAGGGTCATGAAGGCCTCCACGGCCTCGTCGTCGAACACGGGCACATACTGGGCGCGGCCGGTGTCCTTGAGCTGGCAGTGTTCGGGGCCGACGCCGGGGTAGTCCACTCCGGCGGAGATGGAGTACACGGGGGCGATGTCGCCGTTTTCGTCGGGCAGGAAGTAGCCCTTGAAGCCGTGGCACACGGTGGGCACGCCGAGGGTCATGCTGGCGGCATGCTGGCCGGGATCGAGGGAACGGCCGCCGGGCTCAGCGCCGATGAGGGTGACTTCTTCGTCATCGAGGAAGCCGGCGAACATGCCGATGGCGTTGGAGCCGCCGCCGATGCAGGCAATGGCGTAGTCCGGCACGCGGCCCATCTGTTCGATGCACTGACGGCGGGATTCCTTGCCGATGACGGCCTGGAAGTGGCGTACCATGCTGGGATAGGGGTGCGGGCCCACGGCGGAGCCGAGCACGTAGAACACGTCGGGGTTTTCCACGAAGTAGGCCAGCGCTTCGTCCACGGCTTCCCTCAGGGTACGCTGCCCGCTCATGGCGGCGCGGACCTCGGCGCCCATCATTTTCATGCGCACCACGTTGGGATGCTGGCGCTTGATGTCTTCCTCGCCCATGAACACCACGCATTCCATGTCGAACAGTGCGGCGGTGGCGGCGGCGGCAGTACCATGGGGACCGGCGCCGGTTTCGGCCACGAGGCGGGGCTTGCCCATGCGCTTGGCGGGCAGGGCCTGACCGAGCGTATTGTTCAGCTTATGCGCGCCGAGGTGGTTGAGGTCTTCGCGCTTCAGGTAGATCTGCGCACCGCCCAGTTTTTCGCTGAGGTTGCGGCAGTGGAACACCGGGGTGGGACGGCCGCAGTAGTGGTTGAACAGTTCGGCGAGTTCGGCGTTGAAATCGGGGTCGTCCTTATATTTAAGGAAGGCCGCAGTCAGCTCGTCGAGCACTTTCTTGAGATTCTCGTCCACGAACTGACCGCCGTAGGGGCCGTAATAACCGGTCTCGAGTGCCTGTTCGCAAGTCTTGCTGGATTCGGACATAGCCATGGATAAACTCCTTTTGCGGAGAACGACCTCAGGTAAAATCGTACAAAAAAACCGCAGTCGTTTCTCCGACCGCGGTTTGTAGGTGCTTCTTCGTCAATACTCCAAAACCCGGCCCTCCTAGAAGGGCCACCACCAGCAAAATGATGCAGTTTTGGCGTACATGGTATTCATGCCTGTTATGTAGGCGAAAGCGCATGAAAATGTCAAGGGGCGCAGGCTCTTCAGGCGATGCTCGCGCGCTGTTTCCTCACTCGTTGACAGCGAACTCTCCCACGCGGTACATGAGAGATACGGCCTCCGGCCGCATATGCCCCCAACCTGAACGCCGATAGGAGGAAACATGGCCGCAACGAAAGAAGGCAGACCCATGCATCCTACGTTCGAAGCCGCCCACCAGGCCTTCGTCGACGAGTATCTCGCCCTGTATCACGGCTTCCCGAAGTACCTGGAATATCTCGTCCTCGGCTTCGGATGGGGCGAAACGCCCGACGGCCAGCGCTGGTTCATCATCTCTCCCGACCCCAAGGGGCTCCAGCACCTCACCTATCCGGAACTCATGGAATGGGACCATGAGAGCTTTGAAGAGCTTCCCGAACTCATCGCCCATGCCCGACTCGACGGCATCGTGGCCTGACGCATCACAAAAAACGCAAAGAAAAGCCCCTCCCGAACGAAACTGTTCAGGAGGGGCTTATAGTTTAAGGATTCAGCATCAGGCGCGGCGATACACGGTCTTGCCGCCGACTATGGTCTCTTCCACCTTGATGTCCTTGATGGCTTCCGGAGCAACAGCGGTGGGATCCTTGTCGAGGATGACGAGGTCGGCCAGCTTGCCCTTTTCGAGGGAGCCTATCTTGTCTTCCAGCCTCTGCATGTAGGCGCCGTTGATGGTCACGCCGCGCAGAGCTTCCATGACGGAGATGCGCTGATCCGGGCCGAGGACCTTGCCGGAGGAGGTAAGGCGGTTCACGGCGGAGAACACGTCCATGAGCGGGCTGATGGGCGTGACGGGGGTGTCGTTGTGCAGGGCGAAGGTGATGCCCTTGTCGAGAGAGGACTTCAGCGGGCTGATATGCGCCGCACGTTCAGGGCCGGCCACCATGTCGCGATGGATGTCGCCCCAGAACCACGTGTGGGTGACGAAGTAGGAAGGCACGAAGCCCATTTCGGCGATGGCGTCCACCTGATCGGGGCGGCAGAACTGGCAGTGGTTCAGGATGTGGCGATGATCCTTGCGCGGGTTGGCCTTGAGGGCGGCCGTGTAGGCGTCGATCATGTCCTGGATGGCCTGGTCGCCGTTGGTATGGGTCGTGATCTGCCAGCCGGCATTATGCAGCTTGGCAACCACGTCGAAGAGCTTGGCGCGATCCTTGAATCTGGGGAAGCCGCGATAGTCGGCAGGCTTGCCGGGAAGCTGCTTGTAGTAGGGCTTGGAGAACCATGCCGTATAGCCCTGAGGGCTGCCGTCGGCAAAGAGCTTGGCGGGGCCGAGGAAGACCTTGCCGTTGGCATCGAGCTGCGCGCCCTGACGCTTGTCGCCATAGCTTTCCATAAGCTTGGTATCCATGGCGTTGGGCCAGATGACCAGGCGGATCTTGAGGCCGCCGTTCTCACTGCTCTTGAGGAAATGCTTGTCGAGGGTGGGGTCGCCGCCGTTGTTGGCGGTGGTGATACCGGCCGCGGCATAGTTCATGCTGTCCAGAGCAATGGACTTCAGCAGAAGTTCTTCCGTGTACGCAGGCACGAACTTGCTCACGAGAGCGTAGGCGCTGGGGCCTTCGAGCACGCCGTCGAGCTTGCCGTCGGCGCCGCGGCGGAAGTGGCCGCCCGAGGGCTCGGCAGTCGCTTCAGTGATGCCCGCAAGTTCGAGAGCCTTGGTGTTGACGACGGCAAGGTGCCAGGACACATGGTAAACGATGATGGGATGTGCGGTGGAGACGGCGTCAAGGTCGGCGCGGGTGGGATGACGCTGCTCCTTCATGGCGAGGTCGTTATAATTATAGCCGACGACCCACTTGCCTGCTTCGGTATCGCCCGCGCGCACCTTAAGCAGACGCTGGAGATCGGCGATGCAGGTCACTTCACCCAGCGGAGGCACGTTAAGGTTCACCTGCGTCAGTTCAAGGGTAGCCGCCTCAGGGAAGTGGCTGTGGCCGTCGATCAGGCCGGGCATGAGCGTACGCCCCTTGAGGTCCACGATCTCGGCACCAGAGCCGGCGGCCTTGAGCACGTCATCCTTCTTGCCGACAGCGAGAATGATGTCATCCTTGATGGCCAGAGCCTCGACGATCTCATTCTTGCTGTTCATGGTGAAGATGGGACCGCCCAGGTACACCCGGATGCTTTTCTGGGATGCGGCGGCAAGGCTGGGAGAAACGCTCATGAGAGCGGCTGTCGCGAATGCGCCCTTCAGAAAGGTACGTCGGATCATAGAACCCCTCACTTTGTTATAGTGAAAAAAGGAACAATACACCCGAAACTAATATATAGCGGTCCGATAGGGAATGCAAGCCCCCTGCGGCAAATTTGAAGGAAGAATGCTCGCCCGGCAGGCCTCCGGCACGGCGCGACTCTTTGTGCCGCATATGCAACCAAGCGATATCATTACCCTATTTAGACAAATCTTTTCCCTTTAATTTCCTTGACAATTTCTAAGGTGGAAGATATATTTCGTCGTTCTTTGGTCCAACCCTTGTGTCCAATTTTGGAGGAAACCATGCCTACTATTCAGCAGCTTATCCGTATCGAACGGAAGAAGGTGGTGAAGAGAAAGAAGACCCCGGCCCTGCAGGAATGCCCCCAGCGCCGCGGCGTGTGCACCCGCGTGTACACCACCACCCCCAAGAAGCCTAACTCCGCTCTCCGTAAGGTCGCCCGTGTGCGCCTGACCAACGGTATCGAAGTGTCCGCTTACATCCCCGGCGAAGGCCACAACCTTCAGGAACACTCCGTCGTGATGATCCGCGGCGGCCGCGTGAAGGACCTTCCCGGTGTCCGTTACCACATCGTCCGTGGTACCCTGGACACCGCCGGCGTCAACGATCGTCGCCAGGCCCGTTCCAAGTACGGCGCCAAGCGTCCCAAGAAGTAAGCGGCACGGCTGCGCGAAAGGCGCAGTTCGTGCGGTACGGGCTGACCACTTCGCCATGCCGCAAGGCTGGCGGCGAAGCCCGCGAAGCATGGCTTCGTGTGGGCGCCCCAAGAGCTTTCGCTCTGCCATTTTTATGGCCTTCCAGTGGTTCTGAAGGCCATCCCAACTTTTTATGGAGGAATCACCATGCCCCGCAAAGGTCCCATTTCCAAAAGGGAAATTTTGCCTGATCCGATTTACAACAGCCGCCTTGTTGCCCGTTTCGTGAACCGTCTCATGTACGACGGCAAGAAGGGCCCGGCTGAAACCATCTTCTACCGCTCTCTCGAAATTCTCGGTGAAAAGACCGGCGAAGAAGCTCTGCACGCTTTCGAAAAGGCTGTGGAAAACGTGAAGCCCCATGTGGAAGTCAAGTCCCGCCGCGTCGGCGGCGCCAACTATCAGGTGCCCGTCGAAGTGCGTCCCGAACGTCAGGTCTCCCTGGCTCTCCGCTGGCTCATCACCTATTCCCGCGCCCGTGGCGAAAAGGGCATGATCAACAAGCTCTCCGCTGAACTGATCGATGCTTACAACAACCGCGGCGGCTCCGTGAAGAAGCGCGAAGACACCCATCGCATGGCCGAAGCCAACAAGGCTTTCGCCCACTTCCGCTGGTAGGCCGTTATGTCCAACCGTACCTTTGAACTTAAGGATCTGCGCAATATCGGCATCATGGCCCATATTGACGCCGGTAAGACTACCACCACCGAACGTATCCTTTTCTACACTGGCGTCACCCACAAGATCGGTGAAACTCACGAAGGTGAGTCCACCATGGACTGGATGGAACAGGAAAAGGAACGCGGCATCACCATTACCTCTGCTGCCACCCACTGCCAGTGGAAGGGCAAGACCATCAACATCATCGACAC
>JAZQMJ010000159.1:0-1619 GCA_045543435.1 Mailhella sp. | reverse complement strand
AGGGAGATCTCGACGCCGAGGGCTTCCTTGAACACGCGGGCCATGAGGCCTTCAGCCATGCCCATCACCTGTTCTTCGTCCACGAAGCTCATTTCGATGTCCACCTGAGTGAATTCAGGCTGGCGGTCGGCGCGGAGGTCTTCGTCGCGGAAGCAGCGGGCAACCTGATAGTAGCGGTCCACGCCGCTCATCATGAGCATCTGCTTGAACTGCTGGGGGGACTGGGGAAGAGCGTAGAATTCGCCGGGATTCATGCGGCTGGGCACGAGGAAGTCGCGGGCGCCTTCGGGAGTGGACTTGGTGAGGACGGGAGTCTCGACTTCGAGGAATTCCAGGTCGTTCAGGTAGTTGCGGCAGGCCTGCACGATGGCGTGGCGGGTACGCAGGTTCTTGGCCATGACAGGACGGCGCAGGTCGAGGTAGCGGTACTGCATGCGCAGACCTTCGGCGCAGTCGGAGCGGTCCTCAACGAGGAAGGGAGGAGTCTTGGCGGTGTTGAGGAGCTTCCATTCCAGCACAACGACTTCGATCTCGCCGGTGTGCAGGTTGGGGTTGGCCATGCCTTCGGGGCGGGGACGCACACGGCCCTTGATGGCCATGACGTATTCACTGCGGATGACGTGGGCTTCAGCGTGGGCTTCGGGGGCCACTTCGGGGCTGAACACGACCTGGGTGAGGCCGTTGCGGTCACGCAGGTCGACGAAGATGAGGCCGCCGTGGTCGCGGCGGTACTGCACCCAGCCCATCAGGCACACGGTCTCACCATCATTGGCAATGGTAAGATCATTGCAGCTGTGGCTGCGCCGCCAGTCGCCCAGCGGCTTGATGAAGCGGGCATGTTCTTTCTGGACATCGACGACGGTCTTTTCCGTCTCAACAAACTGGCTCATTACCATTAACCTCTTTTATGCTATGGTCAGGCTTTCAGCGACTTCAGCGGCAGGCACTTCGCGCTGTTCGCCCGATTCCATGTTTTTGACGATGACAGTACCGGCGGCAAGCTCGTTGGTACCGATGATGAGAGTGAAGCGGGCATTGGACTTGCCGGCCTGACGCATGGTGGCCTTCATGCTGCGGCTCTCGTAGCCCATGGTGCCGGCGAGACCGGCGCGGCGCAGGCTCTGGGCGAGGCCGAAGGCGGCGTCGCGGCAGGAGTCGTCGAGCACGGCGACGTAGAAATCAGGACGCTTTTCGGGAAGCTCACGGCCTTCGAGCAGGAGGGCGAGGCGCTCCATGCCGCAGGCGAAGCCGATGCCGGGAACGGCAGGGCCGCCGAGCTGTTCCACGAGGCCGTCGTAGCGGCCGCCGCCGGCGACAGAACCCTGAGAGCCGATCTCGTTGGAGACCACTTCCCAGGTGGTGCGGGTGTAGTAGTCGAGGCCGCGCACGAGGCGGTGATTGATCTGGTAGGGCACGCCTTCGGCGTCAAGGTGACGGAGCACGGCGTCGAAGTGGGCCTTGCAGTCAGGGCATTCGTTCTCGAGGATGACGGGAGCGGCGGCGGTGAGTTCCTTGCAGGTGGGGACTTTGCAGTCCAGCACGCGCAGGGGGTTGGTCTCGAGGCGGCGCTTGCAAGTCGGATCGTAGCCATGTCGTTCTGTGTGCCAAGGAGGTGAAAA
>JAZQMJ010000158.1:0-2227 GCA_045543435.1 Mailhella sp. | reverse complement strand
CAGCCGGAGCCGGTGACGTTCCAGGTGAGTTCGTCATTGGCCTGGAAGAAGCCTATCTGCCCCGTCATGCGATAGGTGAGTACGAATTCATGCAGGCCGGGCTTCAGTATCCTGTCCACGTCGCGCTGATAGATGCGGACGAAGCCGTCCTCCTTCCGCACGTCGTCGGCAGGTCGAGCCTTGCCGTCCAGCATGACGGAAAGCACTTCCATGCGGGCCACGCCGGATTCACGCCAGCGCGTGACCACCGGGATATCGCGGAAGATGCCGTGGAACTCCCCGCTCCGGGGTATCTCCACCAGAAGCTTTTCCTGGACGACGATGCCGCCGTCGCTCTCCACATCGACAAGGGCCTGGAAATCGCGGACGCGGACAGGCGCGGCCTCGGCCATGCAGGCAAAGGAAAAAAAGACAAGGATAAGAAGAAGCAGACGTTTCATGACGCCTCCTGAGAACAGAGTACAGAAAAGGGAGGCAAGGCTGACCTTCCCTCCCTTATGGATAGCGTATTTCTGCAGAAATTCCTACTTACCGAAGCTCACTTCAGGCACGGCGCGTTCGCTCACGTCGTCGAGTTCGAAGTATTCCAGCTTCTGGAAGCCGAACATGCCGGCCACGATATTGCCGGGGAACTGCATGGTGCGGTCGTTCTGCGCACGGGCCGTGCCGTTGTAGTAGCGGCGGGCCATCTGTATCTCGTTCTCAAGCGTGGCGAGCGTATCCTGGAGCTGGCGGAAATTGCCGTCGGCCTTGAGTTCAGGGTAGGCCTCGGCTACAGCGAAAAGGCGGCTGAGCGCGGAACCGAGCATGCCTTCGGCCTGAGCCACGGCCTGCACGCCGCTGGCCTTCTGTATGGCGGAACGGGCTTCGGCTATGGCGGCGAACACTTCCTTTTCATGCGCGGCGTAGCCCTGCACCGTGTTCACAAGGTTGGGAACAAGGTCGTGCCTGCGCTTGAGCTGGACGTCGATACCGCTCCACGCCTCTTCGGCCATGTTCCGGCCGCGGACCATGCCGTTATACATGCCGATGAGTACAAGGCCCAGAACGAGGACCACTGCTGCGACGATACCGAGAGCTATCATGGGACACCCTTTCCTGCCGGGCTGGCCGGGGCTGGAGTTTAATCGCTTTTTCGCTCGCAGGGGCCGAAGGGCCATTCCTGCACTTCGAAAGGAACGGTGTGGCGCATGGATCCCAGGAAAGCCCGGACCTCCCCGCGCTGATGCGGCGAAAAAAGCAGCTTGAACAGCGCCTTCTTCGGGTCCAGCACAGTGAGCATGGCCAGGTTGTCGCCGCCTTCCAGAAGATAACGAAAAAGACCCGTATCACTGGGAGCAATACGGATCAGGAGCGCTTCCGAAGCGACGGCGGCAGGCAGATCCACGGGCTTGCGCCGCCTCGCGGGAGCCCCGGAAACAGGGGCCCCAGCGAAAGGCCGCCCCTCTTTTTCAGGGGAGGCAGTCGCACCCATCGCTTACTTCATGCGATAGGTGATGCGGCCGCGGGTGAGATCGTAAGGCGAAAGCTCGACCTTCACGCGGTCGCCGGGCAGGATGCGGATGTAGAACTTGCGCATCTTGCCGGAAATATGGGAAAGCACCTGGTGGCCGTTTTCCAGCTTCACGAGGAACATGGCATTGGGGAGAGCTTCTTCCACGATGGCGTCGACTTCAATGGCGTCTTCTTTGGGCATATTTCCTCCAAAAAACTATTGCGTCACCATCCACAAAAGTTCTGCTCCTGTCAAGGAAAAGTCCCGCCTCTCAGGCGTTCTCGCGGGATTGCCCCGCATTTTCTTCTGAATTATACTGCTTTCGACTGCTTTTCCCCGCAACCGTTCCGAAGTCTATGGCCATCAGTTCCGCCCTCTTCCGATTCCTCCCACGCCTTCTGCTCGCTGTCGCCGGAGCCTGTACGGTGCTGGCTTCGCCGCCTGCCGTGGAGGGCGGCATGCCTTCTTCCGGAGCATGGCCCCTGTTCTGCGGAACCGGTCTTCTGATCTGCGCTCTGCTCTTTCCATCCGATTTCAGCTCACCTTCTCCAGAAACAAAGAAAGACGCCCTCAGTCTCCTGCTGGCCGCTCTGCTGTGGATCCTGCTTCTGCCGCTGCTCGGCTGGCTCGCCTCCAGCTGGCTCTCCACAGCCTTCGCCTGCCACCGGGCACGATGCTCCCGCCGGGAATGCCTCCTGCTTCCTTCCGGGCTCTGCATCCTGCTCTGGCTGG
>JAZQMJ010000157.1:0-2597 GCA_045543435.1 Mailhella sp. | reverse complement strand
GCCCACGCCGCCCTTGCCGCTCACCACGCCGATGACCTTCTTCACGCTGGAGAACTTGTGGGGGGCGACCTTCATGTCAGCCTTGCGGTCAGAGCAGTTCTCGGTGGAACAGCTGCCGCACTTGTGATTGCAGTCGGACATTTGAACTTCCTTTATTTTGTTCCGGCGCGGGAAGGGCCGGACGATTTCCGCCAGCCACCATAGGTCTTTCGCCGAGGGAAGGCAAGCCGGGGAGAGGGGAAAATATGGAAGCGGCTTGACGTTGGCTCAGCCGCATGGATAATGGAACGCAAAACTGCCCTGTGAGGAACGCCATGCCCGCTTTCGAATTCTACGACGCCGCCGGAAACCGCCACCCCTTCGATTCCCTCGAAGAAGCGCAGAATTTTGCCGCGGCCTGCGGCTATATCTTCGTGACCAGCCGGAGCGTGCTCGAAGGCTGTGACGCGCGCATCTACTACTACGTTGCGAAGAAGGACGCCCCGGAAGGCGTGACCGACCCGCAGGCACTCTTCCCCATACTGCTCTCGTCCTACCGCGAGTGGGAAGAGCCGCGCATCATGCCTGTGATGTGAGAAAGCTGGAGCGATAAAAGGAAAGGACAGCCCGCAAGGACTGTCCTTTTTCATAGGTAAGAGGGGGAAGTCTTACGCCTTCTTCATGGCTTCGCGCACGCTCTGCACCTTGGCGGCTATGTCGTCCGCGCCCACGAGTTCGGAGACCAGCGCACAGCAGGTCGCGCCGCGCTTCACCAGTTCGCCCACGTTATGCTCCTTGATGCCGCCGATGGCCACGAAGGGGATGGGGCAGTTCTTCGCCACCCATTCGAGGTACTCGAAACCCACGGGCTCGCTCACGTCTTCCTTGGTCTGGGTGCTGAAGATAGGGCCGACGCCGATATAGTCCGCGCCGTCGCGCACAGCGGCCTCGGCCTGTTCCGGGCAATGCGTGGAAAGGCCGATGATCTTGTCCGGGCCTACGAGGCGGCGCACTTCGCTGATGGGCAGGTCGTCCTGGCCGATATGCACGCCGTCGGCGTCCACGAGCAGGGCGATGTCGATATGGTCGTTCACGATGAAGCAGGCCCCGGCTTCGCGGCAGAGGCGGGCCAGCAGGCGGCACTCTTCGAGCATGACGCCGGCCTTGGCGTGCTTCTCGCGGTACTGCAGTATCTTCACGCCAGCGCCGAGCAGGGCGCGTGCCTGTTCTTCCACGGAACGGCCGCGGGCGAACTTGGAGTCGGTGAGCGCGTAAATATCTGTTTCGTTAGGAAGAATCCTGACCATATGCGAATCCTTAAAGTAAAGGTTGAATGTTCTGCGTGAGTATGAATTCCAGCGCGGCGTCGGCCTGCATGGACGCACACTGCATGACGCGCGGCGCCAGCGGCGGGAGCTGGGCCACATCGGAACGGGAGTCGCCCACCACGGCGAGGAGGCCGCCGGACATGCGCCGCACACGGCGAGTCATGGCATAGCCTCCGAATCCGCCCATGCCCGATGCGCTGACGACGCTCCGGCCCGAGCGCAGGCATGAGCTGACGAAGAGAGCCTTGAGCCGCGCGTCATCCAGACATTCCAGCCAGAAGTCGGCTTTGTCAAGCAGGGAGGGAATATTCCCTTCATCCAGCCAGAGCTGGCAGGCCTCCACGGCAGGAGCAGGGACAAGCTTCCCGAGCTGTTCCGCCAGAGCCTCCACCTTGGGCAGGCCAAGATGCCTCGGGAAGTAATGCTGGCGGTTCAGGTTGGAAGGTTCCACGCAGTCGCCGTCCACGAGCACCAGAGCCCCCACGCCACAGCGGGCAAGCATCATGGCGGCGTTCGATCCGAGGCCGCCTGCGCCTGCTATGCCCACGCGGGCCGCCGCAAGTTTCCGGCGCTGTTCTTCGGTGAAATAGCTCAGCACGGCTTCCCCCGCTAGATGGTTTCCCAGTCCTTGGCCACGGCCTGGTAGCCGATGGCCGCGAGGTCACGCGTCATTTCCTCGACTGAGCGCGGGTCGGAGATGTCGAACTGGCCGGAGTTGGCGGCATCGGTCACACGGCCACCCACGGCGGTGGAAACGCCCGCCGAGACGCGAGTGACGCCGATGGGCACGACGTGGTCGCGCATGAACGCGCTCTCGCGGCTCGAAACGGTTATGGCACAGCGCGGCAGAAAGCAGCGCAGGGCCGCGATATACTGCACGAACTTGCGGTCGTCTATGGCGTGCTTCACCTCGAAGCTCCCCACATGGGGACACATGCGCGGCACGGAAAGGCCTATGTCCGTGCCCGGGAACTTCTTCTGCAGCCACGCGGCATGCAGGCCTGTGCAGAAGGCGTCCTGAATGAATTCATCGAGGCCGATGAGCGCGCCTATGCCCACGCCGTGCATACCGGCCTCGGCGGCGCGGGCGGGCGTGTCCAGACGCCAGCGGTAGCCGTGCTTCGGGCCTGCCGGGTGCAGCCATTCGTACAGTTCCTGCTCGTAGGTCTCCTGGAACATGGTGATGCTGTCCACGCCATTCTCGATGAGCAGGCGGTACTCATCCAGCGTGAGGGCATAGACTTCCACGCTCACGGAGGCGAAGCGCGGCTTGATGCGGGCCGCTACTTC
>JAZQMJ010000156.1:0-1547 GCA_045543435.1 Mailhella sp. | reverse complement strand
AGCCGTCGCCGCCGGAGACCCAGAAGGACTTCTTGGTGAAGAGGTCCTGCATGGTCCACAGCTTTTCGAACACGGGGTTGTCGCTTTCGAAGTCGAGTTCGGCCATCACGGCTTCACCGAATTCGCGAGAGAGCTTGGCATCGTTCATGTTGGCGAGCCAGCCTTCGAGGGCTTCCTTCAGAGCGTCGGAGATGCCTTCAACAGCGAGGGCTTCCTTCACGGCGAGGGCGAGGCCTTCGCGGCGCTGCTTGTAGGCGTCGTGCATGCCGAGGCCGTATTCAGCGGCGTCTTCGAAGAGGGAGTTGCCCCAAGCGGGACCGAAGCCGTCCTTATTGGTGCAGTAGGGCACGGTGGGAGCAGAGCCGCCCCAGATGGAGGTACAGCCGGTGGCGTTGGCGACCATCATGCGTTCGCCGAAGAGCTGGGTGATGAGCTTCACATAGGGGGTTTCGCCGCAGCCGGCGCAGGCGCCGGAGAATTCCAGCAGGGGCTGGCAGAACTGGGAGCCCTTGAGGGTATCGCGAGCGAACACATCGTCCTTGATGGAGATGTTGGCGGTAGCGAAGGCAAGGTTGGCAACCTGGTCGGCCTTCTGGGTTTCCAGAGGCTTCATGACGAGGGCGCCTTCCTTGGCGGGGCAGATGTTGGCGCAGGAGCCGCAGCCGAGGCAGTCTTCAGCGTACACCTGGATACGGAACTTGAGGCCCTTGGCTTCCTTACCAGCGGCGTCGATGGTCACGAAGCTTTCAGGAGCGCCGGCGAGTTCGTCTTCAGTGGCGAGCACAGGACGGATGGCGGCATGGGGGCAGGCCATGGAGCAGCGGTTGCACTGGATGCACTTGGCGGCGTCCCATTCGGGGACCATCACAGCCACGCCGCGCTTTTCGCAGGCGGTGGTGCCAACGGGCACGATACCGGCGGGATCGAAAGCGGAGACGGGGAGCTTGTCGCCCTGCTGGGAGAGGATGGGACGAACGACGTTGGCGATGTAGGGATCGGTGTCGTTGTAGATGGAGGGGGTGTCAGCGGCATCAGCCCAGGATTCGGGGTACTTGATCTCGGTGAGAGCTTCAAGAGCCTTGTCCACGGCTTCCATGTTCATGTTGACGACCTTGTCGCCCTTCTTGCCGTAGGTCTTCTTGATGGCGGCCTTGATGTAGGCGATGGCTTCGTCGAGGGGAAGCACGTTGGCCAGAGAGAAGAAGGCGGTCTGGGTGACCATGTTGATGCGGTTGCCGAGGCCCACTTCAGCGGCGACCTTGACAGCGTCAACGTTGTAGAACTTCAGGCCCTTGCGAGCGATGGTGCGCTTCATGTGGCCGGGGAGTTCGCGTTCCATGTCTTCCACGGAAGTCCAGGCGGAGTTCAGGAGGAAGGTGCCGCCGTCCTTGATGCCTTCGAGCACGTCATACATGTTGACGTAGGCGTCCTTGTGGCAGGCGATGAAGTCGGCGCGGTTCACGAGGTAGGAAGACTTCAGAGCAGACTTGCCGAAACGCAGGTGAGACACGGTGAAGCCGCCGGACTTCTTGGAGTCGTAGGCGAAG
>JAZQMJ010000155.1:0-2036 GCA_045543435.1 Mailhella sp. | reverse complement strand
GGGCAGGGCGAGGCCGCCGAGGCAGGCGCAGGCGGCGTGGAGCAGGGAAGCGTCGAAGGCGGGGGGCAGGGCGGGGGTCAGGCCGCTGTGCCAGGGCCACACGGTGCGCATGCAGCCGATCATCACGCCGATGAGCGCGGCGTTGGTGCCGGCCGGGAACTTGCGGAAGCAGGCCGAGAGCACGCGGCTGAAGGTCATGAGGCCGATGATGCCGCCGGCCATGAACACGGCGAGCACGTCCACGCGGAACTTCACCACGGCCGAGAGCAGGTACTGGTACTGGCCCAGCACCACGAGGATGAAAGAGCCCGAGATGCCCGGCAGTATCATGGCGCAGAGCGCGATGAAGCCCGCGCAGAAGAGCCAGGGGTAGCCGTGCGGCATGCCGCTTATCGCGCCCGTTCCGGTGAGCATCCATGCCGCCGCCGCGCCGAGGGCCAGCAGCAGCCAGTGGCCGGCATGGAAGCGCTGGCCGCGCATCATGAGCAGTATGGACGCCGCGATGAGCCCGAAGAAGAAGGACCACAGCTCCACGGGATGCGTCTTCAGCAGCCAGAGCGTGAGCTTGGCGAGGCTGGCTATGCTGGTGACTATGCCCGCCGCGAGCGGCAGGAGGAAGCCCCACGGCACGCGGCCGAAGGCGCGCTTCCACTGGCCGGTGAAGAAGTCGCGGAAGAAGGCGGCGTTGAAGGCCTTGATGGCGGAGAGGAGCTGGTCGTAGATGCCGGTGATGAAGGCGATAGTGCCGCCGGACACGCCGGGCACGACGTCGGCGGCGCCCATGGCGAGGCCGCAGAGCAGATAGCGGAGCTTTTCGAACATGGTGAGGCAGGCCGCGCGGGGCGGCGGGAAGGGTTGCGGAAGGCGGGCCGGGAGACCCGCCGGGTATCAGTCGTTGTCGGAGAGCCACGTCACGCGCAGTTCGCGGCGGGCCGGGATGCGGCTGTACTTGAGCCTGGGCAGGCCGACCATGAGCCCGGCGAAGGGCGTGAGGCCTTCCGGCGCACCGAAGGCGGCGCGCACCTCGGGGCTGGCTATGGCCGCGCGCATGGCGAAGCCGGCCCAGCAGGCGCCGAGGCCCAGCGTGGGCAGGGCGAGCTCGAGGTAGGAGACGGCGATGTCGCAGTTGCAGGCCGAGAGGTCGTACTTCGAGTCCGCAAGGGCGAACACGGCGCAGGGGGCGTCGCGGAAGATGGGGTCGTGCCCGGAATCGTGGGCGCGCACCACGCCTGCCATGCGCTCATCGTCACGGGAGAAGTCCACCACGGCGTCGGCAATCCTGCGCAGGCGGGCCTTGCCTTCGACGACCAGCCACGTCACGTTCTCGAGGTTCTTGCCCGTGGGGGCGTAGCGGGCGCAGTCGAGGGCGCGGAGCAGGACTTCGCGCGGCACGGGGGCATCCCTGAAGGAGCGCACGGAGCGGCGGCCGCGGGCGAGATTGTCGAAATCGTCGAAGGAAAGGAAGGGCTTGAGCTCGCGCAGGGAGTCCGCAGGCGCGCCTTCCAGCGAAACGGCGGCGCTGGGGCATATGGCCGTGCACTGGCCGCAGCGCATGCAGTATTCCTCGTGGCGGGTCTGCATCACGCCATCCTCGGCGCGGAAACAGAGCAGGGGGCAGACCTCGGCACAGAGGCCGCAGAGAGTACAGCGTTCTCGATCGATGCGTATCATGGCAAGCTCCTTTTTTTCAAGGATAAAGAAAAGTTAAGGAAAGGGGAAGGGGGGAAGAGAGGGAACGCCTGCGGCGGGCTGGTCGTGGCGTGGAGCTCCCGGAGTGCTTGTCGGAGCGGCGTTGGAGTCGTGACCTGCGGGCTCGCGGCGTGCTTGCCGTAAGTCATTCTAACTTTTTAGAAGATGAGTCCTCCGGACAGGGGAAGGCGGGTGCTGCTTGGGGCTGCCGCCCCACGGAGCACCCCCTTCCATCCCCCGCCGGCAACCCCGCTGGGTCGTGTCCACTCGTCGCATCCCACCCCGTTCGGCTTTTGGGAAAAGCCTCCGGGGCGGGTACCCGGCTCCTCGAGCCGTCCCTCATTTCT
>JAZQMJ010000154.1:0-2485 GCA_045543435.1 Mailhella sp. | reverse complement strand
ATGCCGTCATGGACACCTTGATGATAGAAGGCAGTATCATAACCGCCAGAACGAGGATGGCGGCCAGCAGGCTCGCTCCGTCCGGCACGTTGAAGAAAGAGCGTATGCCCGGAACGAGAACGAGCATGCCCACGAGGCCGTACACCACGGACGGGATGCCCGCCAACAGGCTGACAGCCGATTCCATGATGCGGCGTACGCGAGGCGGTGCCATTTTCGCCAGCCATACCGCCGTGAAAAAGCCTACGGGAACTCCCAGGGCAAGAGCTCCTGCTGTTCCCCAGATACTGGTCAGGAGGAAGGGAAGAATGCCGAATCGCGGCTCCGAAGCCGTAGAGGCCCATGTGTCGCCGAAAAGGAAATCGGTCAGCCCAATTTCCCGTATGGCAGGGAGGCCCGAAAAGACAAGATAGGTCGTAATGAGCAGGACGCATCCCACAGCGACCAACCCCAGAAGGAGAAAAAGGCCGTGGATAAGATGTTCCAATGTCCTTTGCGTATTCATATCAAACGGTTTGCAGAGGAAAAAAGATGGAGGAGAGGAGCGGCGGCACAAGGTCGCCGCTCCAGCCCGGAAGGAGTGATCCTCCCCGGTGTTCCGTTTCTCCTCTTCACGGAACGCCGTTTTCCGGGATCAATGGGCCGCAACAGCACCCGCGGCAGAAATGATGCGGGAAGCGGCGGGCGAGGTAATGTAGTCAAAGAAGGACTGAGCGGCAGGAGCAAGCTTCTTCCCTTCTAAGGTAACAAGCACGAAGGGGCGCTGGACCTTGTAGGAGCCATCCTTCACACTTGCTTCAGAGGGCGCGACACCGTCCACAGTGAGGGCGCGTACGCTCTTCTTCACAGAGGCGAGGGAGGCGTAACCAATGGCGGCAGGGTTCTGGGAAACCGTGGTGATGACGTCGCCCGTGGACGTGAGTTCCTGCCGATACTTGCAGGCGTCCTTGGTCTTGGTGACAGACTCGAATCCGTCACGGGTGCCGCTGCCTGCTTCGCGGCCTATGAGTACGATGGCGGAATCCTGACCGCCGACTTCCTTCCAGTTGGAGATTTCTCCGGTGTAAATCTTCGCAATCTCGGCGAGTGTAAGATCTTTTACAGGATTCTTGGGACTCACGATGAGGGCGATGCCGTCGTAAGCAAGGACGGTAGCCTTGAGGCCAGAATTTTTCTCTTTTTCCTTGAGCGCGCGGCTGGCAAGGCCGATGTCACAACGACCTTCCTTGGCGGCTGCAATACCCGCGCCGGAACCGGTAGGATTGTAGGTGAACTTCACCTTGCGATGCTGATTCTCGAAAGCTTCACCGAGAGAGCCTATGACCTTTTCCATGGAGGTAGAGCCGTCGGTGGATACCGTTCCAGAAAGCGGCTTGGCATGTGCAGGGACAGCGAGGGCCACGAGGGCGGCCAGAACAAGGACGGAAAAACTTCTTTTCATGGTTCAAACTCCTGAAGGATTGTGGGTTGCCATGAAGGAATCTTTCGCCCGACTTTGTAAAATCGAATGGGCTGTTTTGGTAAAATTCTTGTAAAATCAGAAACAATTTGTCCGTGTGAATTCTGCTGTACTGCGTTCGAAGCGAGACATGAATTTGGGAGCAAATGAGGCAGTTGAGTGAAGCCCTCCGCAACTTTAAATTTTGTAACTCTCAACCAACCACTAAGTTTTTACTATGTGGAACCTCATCGTTGATGAGTATTGTCATGTCTCGGAGCGAGCCTCCTGTTTCTTGCTATCTTTCCCATTCAGAACCGACTGCATCCTGGCGACCGAAACTGAAATTCCAGCCTCTGCGAGGATATTCTTGATATCCTTCAAGCTGTAGCCCTGTTCGAGTGCCTTGCGAATGTCGTCCGCGAGGAACTCCGCAACCTGAGAGCGAGTCCTGCCGACCTTTCGGGCCGTCTTACTGCGAAGAGCCTGCTGTGCCGCGAGAACATCTTCATCTGAATAAATGATTGCTTTTGCCATGGGTAATTCTCCTTTTAATGAAATAGTGAAGAGAATATTTATAGCACATAACGAACTTTTTATTCAAATATCCTCAGTGGATGCCAACGCATTTCGATATTCATTTATGGACGGTATTGGACAAAAAACTTTTTTGAATAACTGATAACTTTTTTATTCTACCACATTTTGCGACACGAATATTTGTCCAGCCAAATCCAATGCCGAGCAACTTTCTTTTCGGCTGGCGTACAAAGTCGTTTTTACGATAGATTTCTTCCAAAAAGCGAAAAAGCTGAAGGCCACCACAATGCATAGCTAATCCCAAGCCCTTGAATCCCCTGAGGAGGGTTTTTCCTTGCAGGATGACACCTGTCTGACGACAAGTGTTGCATCCTGCCAAAGGCCTCCCCTCTGGACCCCGATCGTTCTGCGCTTCGCTCCTCACACTCCAAAGAAAAGGAAGATAATATGGAAAATGAAAGCAACGGCACAGGCCGTTTTGAGGCACGCCCCACCCTGCGTCTCAGT
>JAZQMJ010000153.1:0-3160 GCA_045543435.1 Mailhella sp. | reverse complement strand
CCCGCAAATCTATTCCTTATCCCTGAATCTTTTCCTTCAGGATCTTGAAGGCTTCGTCGATACCGGCGGGGTTGGTGCCGCCGGCCTGGGCCTGGTCGGGACGGCCGCCGCCGGAGCCGGCGATAGCCACGGCCACTTCCTTGATGAGGGCGGGGGCGGTGAAGCGGTCGTGCAGGTCCTTGGAGACGTAGAGCAGCATCTGGGCCTTGCCGCCGTCTTCGCCCACGAGGCAGGCCACGCCGGAAGGCAGCTTGGAGCGCACGTCGTCCATCATTTCGCGCAGGGCCTTGACGTTCATGGCACCGGCCTTGACCGCCAGCACCTTGACGCCATTGATCTCTTCCACATTGCTCATCACGTCGCCGCAGGAAGCGGCCTGAGCCTTCTCGAGTTCCTTGCGCAGGGCCTTGATCTCTTTCTGCATGGCATCCACGCGGGAGGCGATGTCGGAGGAGCGCACCTTGAGCATGGCGGAGAGCTCGTTCAGCTCGGCGCGGCGCTTGGCCATGACTTCGTAGGCGTTCCAGCCGGTAGCGGCTTCGATGCGGCGCACACCGGCGGCCACGCCGCCTTCGGACAGGATGACGAAGGAACCGGCCTGACCGGTTCGGGCAAGGTGCGTACCGCCGCAGAATTCCACGGAGCAGGGTTCCTGACCTTCGGAACCTACGAAGAGCACGCGCACCTGATCGCCGTACTTTTCGTTGAACAGGGCCAGAGCGCCGGTCTTCACGGCTTCGTCGTAGCTCATCTGCTTGGCCACGGCGGGGTGGTCGGCAAGGATCATGGCGTTCACTTCACGTTCCACGGCGCTGATCTCTTCGGGAGTCATGGCCTTGATGTGGGTGAAGTCGAAGCGCAGGTGATCGGGGCCGACGGAGGAACCGGCCTGATGCACGTGGGTGCCCAGCACCTTGCGCAGGGCGGCCTGCAGAAGATGGGTGCAGGTGTGGTTGCGCATGGTGTCGAAGCGGATGCCTTCGGTCACTTCGAGGGAGACTTCCTGATCGGCATGCACCACGCCTTCGGTCACTTCCACCTGCATGACGGTGAGCGTAGGCATGGGCTTCATGGTGTCCGTGACCTTGAGCTTGCCTTCAGGAGCGGTGATAAAGCCGGTGTCGCCGGCCTGGCCGCCGCCAGCGCCGTAGAAGGGAGTCTTCACAGTGACGACATAGCCCTTGTCGCCAGCGTTCAGGGCGTCCACGGGCAGGGCGTCTTCGTCCATGAGGGCCACGATGCGGGAATCGGCCTTGAGGCTGTCGTAGCCCACGAACTCAGACTGCACGCCTTCTTCGAGCAGACCCTTGAAGCGACCGGCAAGATCCTTCTCGCCGGAGCCCTTCCAGGCGGCGCGGGCACGTTCGCGCTGGGCCTGCATGTGTTCGAGGAAGCCTTCCTCGTCCACAGTGAAGCCGCGCTTGTAGGCCACGTCGGAAACGATGTCGAGCGGGAAGCCGAAGGTATCGTTGAGGCGGAAGGCCACTTCGCCGGGGATGACGGACTTGCCTTCGGCGGCAAGGGCGGCGAGCTCGCTGTCGAGCATGGCGAGGCCCTTGTCGAGGGTCACGCGGAAGCGGTTCTCTTCCTCGAAGACCACCTTGGAGATGAAGTCGGCATGTTCACGCAGTTCGGGGTAGTCGTCGCCCATGACTTCGATGACCTTGCCCACGGTCTTGTACAGGAAGGCGTCCTGCACGCCCATGAGGGTGGAGAAGCGCAGGGCGCGGCGGATGAGGCGGCGAAGCACATAGCCGCGGCCTTCGTTGGAAGGCAGGATGCCGTCGGCGATCATGAAGGCCGTGGAGCGGCTGTGGTCGGCGATGACGCGCAGGGCGGTGTCCACGTCGTTGGTGTCGGGAGCGGAGAAGGAATATTCCACACCGGCCACGGAAGCGGCGTACTGGATGATGTCCTGGAACAGGTCGCAGTCGAAGTTGGAACGCTTGCCCTGGCAGATGGCGGCGATGCGCTCGAGGCCCATGCCGGTATCGATGTTCGGATGCTCGAGCAGTTCGCGCTCACCGGGCTTCTTCTGGTCGTACTGGGTGAACACGAGGTTCCAGATCTCGAGGAAGCGGTCGCAGTCGCACTTGCCGATGCCGCAGTCGGGGCCGCACTTCATGTCTTCGCCCTGGTCGACGTAGATCTCAGAGCAGGGGCCGCAGGGACCGGTGTCGCCCATGGTCCAGAAGTTGTCCTTCTCGCCCATGCGGATGATGCGGTCGGGGCCGAAGCCGGCTATCTCCTGCCAGAGGGCGAAGGCTTCGTCGTCGTCCTGGAACACGGAGACGTAGAGGCGTTCCTTGGGGAGCTTCAGCTCTTCGGTGATGAAGCCCCAGGCCAGAGTGATGGCCTCGCGCTTGAAGTAGGAAGCGAAGGCGAAGTTGCCCAGCATTTCGAAGAAGGTATGGTGGCGGGCGGTGCGGCCCACGTTCTCGAGGTCGTTGTGCTTGCCGCTCACGCGGAGGCACTTCTGCGAGTCGGCCACCCGCTTATACTTGGCTGCGGCATTGCCGAGGATGATATCCTTGAACTGGTTCATGCCGGCATTGGTAAACATCAGTGTGGGGTCATCCTTGACCACCATAGGAGCCGAGGGTACAATCTGATGGCCCTTCGTCTCGAAGAAACTCTTGAATGATTCTCTGATTTCTTTTGCTGTCAACATAGCTTATGTATCTTATTTATTCTTAATTTTTTCTTTCATTCCAAAGAACTTGCAAAGGTAGTAAAAAAGTTCCATTCGATAAAAAGCATACGTGTTTATTTGATACCTGATACAATAAAAGCGGCATTCGGGAGTTTAATATTAGGTATGAAATCGCGCCTCCACATATCGCTCGCCCTCGTCTGCTGCCTGCTGCTCACCGGCTGCGGCGTGGAGAGCATCGTGCGCAAAGCCGAAGCGAGCTATGCGCTGGGCGAATACCATGCCGCCGCGGCACTCTACAAGAAGGCCTACACCAAGACCGACCCCAAGGAGAAGCCGAAGCGGGCCGAGAACTCCTTCATGGCAGCCGAGTGTTACCGCCGCATAGGCATGGATGCCAAGGCACTGGCCTCGTACCGCAACGCCATACGCTACCTATACCCCGACACGGTGATGTACAAGCACACGGCAGGGCTGCAGCTACAGAAGGGCGAGTACAAGGCGGCG
>JAZQMJ010000152.1:0-23282 GCA_045543435.1 Mailhella sp. | reverse complement strand
CTATGGCTTCCGGCTTCACCTTCTTCTGCCCTTCGGCCCACGTCACGCGCACGCGGTCGGGCATGAGGTCGGCACGGGCCACGCCGAGCTCGTTCACGCGCGCCTTGAAGGCCAGCACGGAGAGGAGCGTGTCCAGCGGCTCGGGGAAGGAGCCGAAGCGGTCGCGCAGTTCCAGCTCCACTGCGGAGCGGGAGGCCGCGTCCGTGGCCGAGGAGAGCATCTTGTAGTATTTGAGGCGTTCGTGGGCGTCTTCGATATAAGTATCCGGGATATGGGCGGAAATGCCGAGGTTTATCTCGGTCTCGGTGCGCAGGAGCTCTTCCTCGCCCTTGAGCTTGGCCACGGCGTCTTCGAGCATCTCGAGGTAGAGGTCGAGGCCCACGCGGGCCATGTGGCCGGACTGCGCCTCGCCGAGTATGTTGCCCGCGCCGCGCAGGCGCAGGTCTTCCATAGCCACCTGGAAGCCCGCGCCGAGATAGTCCATCTCGAGGATGATGCGCAGGCGTTCGCGCGCCAGCTTGGGCAGATGGTCGGCATCGTTCACCACGAAGACGGCGTAGGCCTGCCTGTCCGAACGGCCCACGCGGCCGCGGAGCTGGTAGAGCTGGCCGAGGCCGAACATCTGGGCCTGGTCCACGATGAGCGTATTGGCGCGGGGGAAGTCCAGCCCGGATTCCACGATGGCCGTGCAGACCAGCACGTCGAGCTCGCCGTGCCAGAACTGGTGCATGGTGTCCTCGAGCTCCTTCTCCGCCATCTGGCCGTGGGCCATGCCCACCCGGGCGGCGGGAACCAGCTCCTTCACCATGGCGGCCGTCTGGGCGAGGGTCTGCACGCGGTTGTGGACGAAGAAGACCTGGCCCTGCCGCGAGACTTCGCGCTCGATGATCTGGCGTATGGCGGCGCGGTCGCGGTCGATGATGGCCGTGGCCACGGGCTTGCGTTCGGCAGGCGCGGTCTCCAGCACGGAGAGCTCGCGTATGCCGGACATGGAGAGCTGGAGCGTGCGCGGTATGGGCGTGGCCGTGAGCGTGAGCGCGTCCACGTTCTTGCGCAGTTCCTTGAGCTTTTCCTTATGCCGCACGCCGAAGCGCTGTTCCTCGTCGAGGATGAGCAGGCCGAGGTTGGGGAGCTTCACGTCCTTGGAGAGCAGGCGATGCGTGCCGATGAGGATGTCGATGCCGCCGCGCTCCGCCGCCTTCAGAACTTCGCTCTGGCGGGCCTTGGGCACGAAGCGGCTCAAAAGCCCCACGTTGATGGGGAAGCCGGAAAGGCGGGAGCGGAAGGTCTGGTAATGCTGTTCGGCCAGCACTGTGGTGGGGCAGAGGAGAGCCACCTGACGCCCGTCGCAGGCGGCGCGGAAGGCCGCGCGCAGGGCCACTTCGGTCTTGCCGAAGCCCACGTCGCCGCAGATGAGGCGGTCCATGGGCACGGGCTTGTCCATGTCTTCGAAGACTTCCACGATGGCGCGGGCCTGGTCGGGCGTCTCCTCGAAGCCGAAGGTGGCCTCGAATTCCCGGTACATCTCGCCGATGGGGGAATAGCTGAAGCCCTTGGCCACCTTGCGCCACGCGTACATCTGCATGAGGTCGGCCGCCACTTTCTCCACGGCCTTGCGGGCCTTCTCTCGGCTCGTCGTCCATGCCGTGCCGCCGAGGCGGTCGAGGCCCGGCGCAGGGCCGTCGGCCTTGAATTTCTGCACCACGGAGAGGCGGTCCACCGGCAGGTAGAGCCGCGCCCCTTCGGCGTATTCGATGAGCAGATAGTCGTTCTCCACGCCCGTCGCGCCCGGGCTCATGCGGTGCAGGCCGTTGAAGCGGCCCACGCCGTAGTCGCGGTGCACGAGCAGGTCGCCGGGGCGCAGGTCGTCGTAGCGGTCGAGGCCGCGGAAGGCCCCGGAAGCCACGCGGCGCGTGCTCTCGGCCTTGGGCTGGAGCAGCTCTTCGCCAAGGATGAGGGAATCGTCCCAGACCAGCTCCGCGCCCTGACGATACGGGGCGACCACGGCGTAGAGGCCGCGCGCGGCAGGGTCCCAGCGCAGGTTGGGCAGTATGCCGTCCTGTTCGGCGAGCTTGAGGAACTTGCGGCGGCCGCGCTCGGAAGCGAAGGCCAGCACCACCTGGCGATGCGAGGAAGTCCAGCCCTTGAGGGCGGCGGCGAGCTGCTGCCACGGGCGGTCGGCATCGGCCTGGCCGGGGAAGAGGTCGGCCCAGCTGTGCAGGGTGCGTTCGAGCAGGTCTTCGCCGCTCTGCTCCGTGCCCATGACCAGCGGCTCGACGTAGAGGCGCGGGCGCACGGCAAGGGCGGCCTCGGCGCGGTCGGCATCGAGGACGGCGAGGTGCGCGGGCTGGATGAGGCTGGTCTCTTCGGACTGCACGCGGAAATGTTCGCGCCACTGGCGTTCGGCATCTTCGAGGCAGTCGCACATCTCTCCCTTGCCGGGCAGGAAGCAGAGCGTGTCCGGCGCGAGCCATCCGTCGAAGCCGGATGCCCCGGCATAGACGCAGCCGGGAGCGAGGCGCATGTCGGATACTTCCAGCGCGTGCTGGAGCGAATTGTGGGAAAGGGCCGTGAGGGCCTTGCGCTGTTCGAGGCTTTTCCAATGTTTCCGGATGTCTTTCGCCCATGCCTCGCCGAAGCCCAGAGGCGTGACGGGCAGGAAGGTGGCCTCTTCGAGCTGGCCCACGGAACGCTGGGTGTTGAAGTCGAAGACGCGCATCTCGTCTATGGTGTCGCCGAAGAATTCGATGCGCAGGGGGCGTTCGTAGCCGGGGGGGAGCACGTCGAAGATATCGCCGCGGCGGGCCATGTCGCCGGCATGGGCCACCATGGGCACGCGCTGGTAGCCCCATTCGACGAGCTGTTCAGTGAGCAGTTCCGGCGAGAAGTCTTCGCCGCGCCGCACGGTGAGCACGCGGCCGTCGAGGAAGTCGCGCGGCGGCAGGAGCGGGATGAGGTTGTCCGCCGTGAACACCACGCCCTTGGCCGCGCCCGTGCGCAGGGCGTAGAGCACGGCGAAGCGTTCGGCCCAGCCTTCTCGGCTGAGGGAGCGCGGCGTGAAGGGAGGCAGGAAGACCCACGGCTTCTCCCAGAGCGGCACTTCGGCAGGCAGGGAGACTTTGCCCGTGCCCGGCACAGGCGCGGAAGGACGGCCCACGGAAAGCTCCGGCGTGAACAGCGTGGCGAGCCCGCGCATGACGGAGAGCGCGTCGCGGCTCTTCACGGCTATGGCGGCACGGCGGCCCGTGCGCACGGCCTCGGCGGCGAGGCGGGCCAGCGTAGCCGAAGAGGCGCGGCTCACAGTGAGGGACTGTTCCTCCTCCATGCGGCGCAGAAGGGATGCTATGTCCATGAGGCTTATCCTTATAAATGAGAGAGGTCCGAAGGACGGATTAACGCACGAAAGGCCGCCCCGGCCCGCCTGCGTCCTGCGGCGGCATGGGGAAACGGCATGCCTTAGAAATACCAGCAAGCGCAGGCCGGTGCAAGGAGCTTAGAAGGAGAAGGACAAATTGAAGAAGAAACCGTGCTTCGTTTTACCTTATATCAAAGCTCTTTTGATTTACGGCAAACATCCTTGACGTGAATCCTGCTTATCTATAATTTAAAATTAATTTTAAACTCATACAGGAAGCCCCCCCCCAAAAAAAAAGAACTGGTTACCGCACACGATTCAAGGCTAGCCAATCATAAACCTAATAAAGGAGCACTGGTAATGAAACGCTTCCTCCTTAATCTGCTGTATGTTTGTGCGATGAGCATCAGTCTCGTTGGCTACGCGGGATCTGCTTCTGCCATTGATCAGGTCAAAGATGGTATCTTGGAGATGAACAAAAGCACCACTGTAGGCGAAGCTTTCGACAATTATGATTTCTTCACAAAGACCACATGGACGAAATGGAAGACCAAACAGGGAGTTACCATTGTAGAATTCAACGGCAAGATGGACCTGACAGAAGCATTCACGAATTATGAACTGTTCAAAAAATTCATGACCATGTCTAAGGCCGACCTCAAAAGGAGCCCCGAAGCAATGACGGCAGCCCTTGAATTTATGACGATGATACAGAAAGCTCAGGAGACTCTGGACAATCTTGAGATCCCGAAGGCCGAAGCCATCGCCATGTTCGGCAACATGATGACTCCTGAATTCGAGAAGCAGGTTCTGGAAAAAATCAAGAACGACATTATCTATAAGACCGCCGCCACTTTCGTGGTCCAGTTCACAATCAACAGGGATGAAACCTTCAAGATTTCATATATCGGTGTTACGCTTGATGGTCGCGACTACGGCTATCCCGTCTTAGACGAAATCAGCCGCATCTACAACAACGATCGTATGGACATCCTCAGCAGTCTCGTCTTCTTGAAGCTTTATATGTAGTTTCTGAACCCATTGTACCAGTAAAGGCGGTGTCTTCAGGGCATCGCCTTTTATCATGCTCTTCTCCGCGAATTCTGTGCGTATCATCTCCCCCTCCCCGTTTGACAGCCGCGCGCCTTTGCCGCATCCTGACGGGATGTCCAGCCAGCCTTCCCGCATCCCCGCCCTGCCCTTCGGCCTTTCATGGCGCAAATGCCTGCTGAACCTCCTCGGTTCGGCCATACTCGCCTTCGGCCTGTACAACATCCACGCCTTCGCCGGGGTCACGGAAGGCGGCATCCTGGGCGCGACGCTCCTGCTCCAGTACTGGCTGGGCGTATCGCCCGCGTGGTCCAGCCTGGTGATGAACGCCGTGAGCTACCTCATAGGCTGGCGCATACTGGGGCGCGACTTCATCCTCTATTCCGCCGTGGCCGGCGGCGGATTCTCGCTGGCCTACGCCCTGTGCGAGCTCTTCCCGCCGCTCTGGCCTTCGCTGGCCGCACCCCCGGGCATGGCCGCCTTCGCAGGCGCGGCCTTCGTGGGCGTGGGCATAGGCATCTGCGTGCGGGCTGGCGGAGCCCCGGGCGGCGACGACGCCCTCGCCATGGCGGCCTCGCACCTCACGGGCTGGAACATCAGGTGGCCCTACCTCTTCACCGATATGCTCATACTCCTGCTCTCCCTGAGCTATATCCCGCTGGACCGCATGGCCTGGTCGCTGGTCACAGTCCTGCTTTCCGGGCAGCTCATAGGGCTGTTCCAGAAAAGTCCGTCCTATCGCTGAACGCCTCCAAAACGCTCCCCAGCTCTGCAAAAAGCCCCTCAGCCTTCTGCAAGTCTTCCCTTATCACGCTTCCCGACGAGCGCGGGAACGCATCGCCCCTGTATTTCCCGCAAAGACACGGGGGCGATTTTTTCTTCTGCGCCAGCCTTCAGGACATCTGCTCCATTCCCAGCCCTGCCAGCACTTCCAAAGGATGCCTTTCCGCGTCCATCCATGGATACATACGATGCGGGAAGCCCCCAGCCCCCGCGTTTTCTCCCCTGCCCGGGCTTGACTCGAGTCGGAAAAAGGCATTTTGTAGGCTCTGCGCCCGGCGTTGCATTCCTGCGCCGCGCTCCATTCCACAGCTTCTGCAGGGAGTTTCCCATGATCACCAACTGGCCCCTCGTTTTCTTCACAGTTTTCTCCCAGTTCGCCACCGGCCTCGCCCTCTTCTCCTGGTGGAAGGACACCCATGACGAGAACCCCAGCCGCCGCGGCTGGATGGCCTCTGCCGCCGGTGCGCTCGTGGCCCTCATCGCCAGCGGCGTCTGCTTCGACGGGCTCGCCTCCGGCATCTGGCTCGTGGCCCAGGCCGCCTGCCTCGTCCTGCTCTTCTGCGCCTACGGCTGCACCAAGGGCGCGACCATGCTCGGCATAGGCGCATGGCTGAGCGGCGCCATCTGCATCGCCGTCCAGATCATCGACGCCATCCCCGGCGCGCTCTTCAGCACTTCCGGCCTCTTCCCCGTCTTCCTCTTCCCGCTCTGCACCATCGTTTTCGGCGCCGTGTTCAGCCAGCTCATCGTGCTCGGCGAACCTGAAGGCCACAAGAAGCACCCCTACGGCCGCTTCAGCACCATCCTGCGCGTCTGCCTGTGGATCATGATGGTCATCACGGCCATCGCCCCCATCTGGCCCTGGGAAGACACCTACATGGCCCGTTCCGCCATCATCCTCATGCAGACCCAGCTCTACTGGATGGGCGTCATCTTCAGCGGCGTGGTGCTCGGCCTTTCCCACATGGGCCGCGTGACCCTCGTGCTCCAGGCCATCATCGCCTTCGTGAGCATCTTCGGCCTGCGCACCGCCTTCTATGCCGACGGCGTGCACGGCGTCATCGACATGAGCACCATCTACCGCCCGTTCTAAGGGCGCATCGACCACCGGCTTTCCCAAGGCACCGGCTCCGGCTGGTGCCTTTTTCTGTGCCCAGGGAAAGCAGAGGCGGGAAGCCCCATGCCGTGAACATCCCCGCCGCGCCCTCCATTTCCGGCCCTCCGGGAAAAATCCCTGAATCAACGCTTGACAAGCCTCCGCGCTTAGGTTAGCTAATGGCCTGCGCAACAGTGCCTTGCACTGCGCCGCGCGGAGTGGTGTCCGAGTCGGCCGAAGGAGCTCGCCTGCTAAGCGAGTATACGGGCATAAACCTGTATCAAGGGTTCAAATCCCTTCCACTCCGCCATCTATTGAAATTATTGATGAAATTGAGATTTTCGGCGGTATCCCGCTGTAAGTTACAATTGTAAGTCAAAGTTTCATACGAAAAAGCCCTATCAAGTCGCAAAACTTGATAGGGCTTTTTGCGTATGTATCTCCAGCGGCGTGACTACTCGTGGTATTTCCGGCTACCCATTCCGAAGGCACTCAAAGCAGTCTATGGAAAGTCCGAGATATGCTTCTCACTGAAAACGAAGAGCAAGCGTGAGGCTCAACTCAAAAGCCTTGAATACATCCATCGCTACTTCGTAGAGTTTGATGCGAAGTGTGCCGAGGTCGGGGCGTCTCCTCTCGCTCCTGCTCCTCTGGCGGACATCCCAGCCGTAAAATGCGTCACCTTCCTTGATGTCTATGAAAAGTTCCTCAAAGAACGCCAAGCCACTGTCGGCACGGAAATGGAGTTTGAGACAGTCGTCAAACGCTTCATCGGCATCTGTGGCAACAAGGACATCACGCTCTACCAGAAGGCAGACATACTCTTCTTCAAGGATACCCTGCTCCAATTTCCGAAGTATCTCACCAAGGAAGACCTGTCGCTCACCCCTGAAAGGATAATTGCGAAATACGCAAACTCCTCCTCTCCCAAGACGACAGCCATCACTGTTCGTCAGAAGTATCTCGCCCTTCTCAAAGTGCTTTTCAACTATGCTGTGACGAACGGCTTCCGCCTAGACAGCCCTGTGGCGAGCGTGAAGGTCATCGTTCCCAGCAGGCAAGAGCCTTCCCGCCTTCCCTACAATATCCAGCAACTCCGCCAGATACTCCGCTCTCCTCTCTTCAAGGACAAACAGGACAGGAAGCACAACGAGTATCGCTTCATCATTCTGCTTGCCATCTTCACAGGGGCTAGGCTGGAAGAAATCTGTCGTGCGAAATGCTCTGACTATGGAAATGAAGACGGCATCCACTACCTCTTCATCCAACCTCACGGAGAGAACGGACATACTCTCAAAACAACTTCCAGCAGACGCAGAGTGCCACTCCACTCACGCCTGCTCCACGACTATGGTCTCCTGGACTACCTAGATGAAGTGAAGAAGGAAAAGTATCTCTTCCCTGTCATCAACGCAGGGCAAGCCGTGAAGGGGAAAATCTCTCACGCTTTCAGCAAGTGGTATGGTCGCTATCTCACTTCCATCGGACTTTCGGACAGCAGGCTCACATTCCACTCCTATCGTCACGCTTTCAAGTCCTTCGGCAGAGCCTCCGGCATAGAAAAAAGCGTCCTAGACGCCCTACAAGGACATAAAGGACGAGAAGTGAGCCTGGACTATGGAAAGGATGAGTTCGGGGCTGTGTATGCGTTGAAGACACTCTCGGAGGCGTTGGAGCGGATAGAAGCGTTCAGAGACCTATAAGGCGTCGGCTTGTTGAGTCAAGCCGACGCCTTTCTGCGAGAGTGAACAGTACGCCCTTGCCGGGCTGAACAGGACACCTTTTTTTGGATGCTCCTGACCTTGTGACAAGCCGCCTACGAAATGATGTAGGAACTGAGGATCTCACCATAATAGAGGGTATGGATATCCCTCTTGATGGTCTTCACGGGATAGTGACGATCAAGGACGCTCTGAGGAATGCCGGCTTCTTCCATGCCCTGCTTATAAACAGTACGGCATTCCAGTGTAAGCGGAAATTCTCTGATACCGGGAACAGAGATGACGTCCGGCTCTTCCAGGGTGAGCTTCATATCCTTGATCTTATCCACGTCTCTTCCCGAACGGGTACCGCAGTAGGCCAGGATTTCCTTTTCATCAGTACCGAGAGGGACATTGATGGTGAATTCTCCGTTTTCATCGAGGAGCTGCTTGGTGTAGCGGCTTTCCCGAACGAGAGCCATGAACATGGGCTTGCCCCACATGATGCCCAGGAAGCCCCAGCCGATGGTCATGGTATTGACCTCGTCTCCGCGCTTAGTCGTAAGCAGAATGCTTTTTTCCAAAGCCTTGCCAATTTCGGTGGCATGGCTGAATGGTTCGATATACTGCTTCATATCTTTTGTTCCTCTATGGCGTTTTCAGCGAGGAGCCGCAGGGGCGGACATGCCATGATGCTTTGTTTCATAGGGCTTGCCGTCCACGAAGCACATCTTCGGCCTCAGGAGACAGGGGCCGGAGAAGGTATGCCCGTTCATCTTGTCCTGGAAGATAAACTCCCCTGTTTCAAGATGCGAGATCGTGATGTCTGCGGGGCCGTTTTCCCTGAGTCGCCCCGTTCCGTCGTCAAGGCTTATGGCCTGTGCAGGCATGAACGTGGCCCTGTGTATGACTTCCGAAAGCGTAAGACCGTTGTCTATGAATTTCGACAGCGCCGTTCCCAGATTGAAAACCACATCTGTCAGCCCGAACTGGACGAGGTCGGAGCTGATGAGATCCGGAAGTATGCCCTTCTGGCGGGCCAAGCGGTAGCTTTCGATGTCGAAATTGGCCCGGCCTACGCTAGCATCCAGAAGTACGCCTCTTTTAAGAGCGGCCCGGACGGCTTCGTCGTAGGAGCCATCTGCGGTGAATATCGCCCCCAGCTTGCCGGTAAAGGCATGGAAGATGATGTCGCCTTTCCGGAGCGTGGCGAGCAGTTCCAGAGTACAGGCCCGTACGGCGTCGGCCACGTCGCTTTCCGAGGCTTTTT
This sequence comes from Mailhella sp., assembly GCA_045543435.1. Taxonomy (GTDB): domain Bacteria; phylum Desulfobacterota; class Desulfovibrionia; order Desulfovibrionales; family Desulfovibrionaceae; genus Mailhella. The sequence continues at coordinate 14,028 of JAZQMJ010000152.1, read as the reverse complement.
CGTCGGGGGCGACGAGGCGGGTGGAGGTGCCAAGGTGTACGGCATAGGGCTTGCCGGACTTATGGGCTATGTCCACGGCTCGCCGCACTCCTTCCACCCCCTGATACCATGCAAAGTCGGAGGTGAGCTTGTCTTTCAGGCCCACGATGCGGGGATGCCTGCGGATGAAGTCGGCTGTGGCATCGGCATTGACGGAGACGTTCTTCCAGTTCTCCTCCTGGAAGAACTGGCCGATGGGATGGTGAAGGATGAAGGCGTAGGACTTGCTGGGAGACTTCTCCATGTATTGGGAGGAGAAATACTCGTAGGTGAGCATGCCGGCACTGCCGCCGTCGACCATAGTAGTACAGCCGGAAAGCACACCAGTATCTTCCGGGGGAAGGCCGTAGTATTCGTCGGGGAAGAAATGGCAGTGCAGGTCCACCAGGCCAGGGGTGACCAGAGCTCCGGAAGCATCGATGATTTTCGTAGATTCATCGATGCGGACATCCTCCCTGTCGATGCTGTCGGCCATACAGGCCACAGTGTCTCCGCAGATGCCGATATCCATGACGGCATCCAGCCCCGAAGCAGGGTCGAGTACCCTGCCTCCAGCAATAATATAATTGAAGTTATCCATGTTGCCTCCTCATGGGCAGAGGATCAGCGTACGGGGACGAGACCGATAGAAAGCTCGGGCACAAAGGCGATGACAAAGAGCGCACCTATAAGTACGGCCAGGAAAGGCAGGATGGAAGCACTCAGCTCTTCGATGGAGAGCTTGGAGATACCGCAGCCTACGAAGAGGTTCACGCCGACAGGGGGAGTGAGGAAGCCGATGGCAAGGGCCGTGATCATGATGACGCCGAAGTGTACAGGGTCGACACCGGCCTGGGTCAGAGCAGGCATGAACAGAGGCGTCAGCAGGACGATATTGGAAATGGTATCCAGGAAGGTACCGGTTATCAGCAGAATGATGATAATGGCCGAGAGCAGCAGATACTTGTTGCCGATGATGCCGGAGAGCATGTTGCTCACGATATCGGGCGTGTTGTAGATCAGCAGAAGCTGCCCAAGAGCCGTGGCGGGAGCCACGATGATGAAGATGGTGGCTGTAGAAATGAAAGTGCTCCACAGCACTTCGTAAATGCCCTTGAGGCCGATGGCCTTGGTGAAGAACACTTCTACGATAAGTGCATAGATAGCCGCAATGGCGCCGGCTTCGGTGGGAGTGACCACGCCGCCGTAGATGCCGCCGAGAACGACCACGGGAACCACGAGGGCATGGCCGGACTTCGCGAGCATGCGGAGCCGTTCCTTAGCAGAGGCCTTGGGCTGCATGTTGCCGTAGTGCTTCCAGCGGCAGACGATATAGCCCATGACGATAAGCAGGCCGCCGACAAAAAGGCCAGGGCCTACGCCGGCTATGAAGAGGTCGCTGATGGAAATATTCGCCTGCGTGCCGTAGATGATAAGCGGTACGCTGGGCGGAATGAGCACGCCAAGGCAGCCGGCGGTGGTGTTCACGGCAGTGGCGTAGCGCAGGGGATAATTGTCCTTCTCCATGGCGGGGATCATGATGCCGCCCACAGCGGCCACAGTGGCCGGAGCAGAGCCGCACAGCGCTCCATAGAAGAGAGAGGTGAGGACGGAAATATGAGCCATACCGCCATGGATATGGCCTACAAGAGAACGGGAGAAATTCAGCAGAGCATTGGCCATGGTGCCTTTCTGCATGATTTCGCCGGAGAGGATGAACAGCGGAACGGCCAGCAGGGGGAAGCTGTCCAGCGCCATATACATCTTCTGCATCATGAATTCAGGCGGAAGATCGCCCACAAAAAGCGCAAGAGCAACGCTCAGGCCCATGGCAACACATATGGGCAGGCTCATGGCGAGAAAAAGTACCAACGAAACAGCACTGACTATGACGGGAAGTTCCATAATGCTGTACCTCCTGATAGATTATAAGGCGGCGGACACTTGTTATTTGCCCTGGTCGTCCGACTTCAGGACCCTGTGCGCATAGGTGATGGTGCGCAGCCCCATCCACACCATGCCGATGAAGATGGGCAGATAGAAAATATAGGTAGGTACAGGAATGGACGCTGAAAGCTGACCGCTTTCCTTTACGAACATGGCCATGTCGAAGCCCCAGACTGCCATAAGTGCGCAGAAGACCACTGTGAGGACAGAGGAGATGACGATGATGACACGGCGCACCTTTTCGCCAAAGAACGACTTGGCAACGCTGATTTCCAGATGGCGGCCCTCGCGGGCGGCAGCTCCTGCACCAAGATAGACAAGGGCTATGAAAGCGTAGCGTGCCACTTCTTCAGGCCAGAGAAGAGAATTGGAGAGTATGTAGCGGAAGAAAGTCTGTATGAGGAGCACCACGAACATGATGACCATCATGACCATGGGGATGATGTCCTCGAGCCGTTCGAGAAATTTCATGGGGACTCCGATATGGCAGGTAAGGGGAAGGTACCGGCCAGAAAAAGCGGCAGGGATTTTTTCTGGCCGATACCGGTAGTTCGTTTCAGAGGAAATGAAGAGTCCTCTCTATTACTTGATGAGGCTCTTCACGTATTCCTGCTTTTCGAGAGGAACGATATCCTTAACGGTTTCGCCGACAGTGCTGGTAGCCTTCTTCCAGCGAGCCAGTTCTTCGTCGGAAAGGGTGAAGAACTTCACGCCGGCTTCTTCCATCTTCTTCTGCAGGACCTTGGCGTTGTCGAAGATGATCTTACGCTGCAGGGCCAGGCTTTCATCGAAGGCTTCCTTGATGAGCTTCTGCTGGTCGGCATTGAGCTTCTTCCACTGGCGGTTGGACACGAAGATCATAAGGGGGGCGTAGTTGTTGTTGCTGAGAGTGACGTACTTGCACACTTCGTGGAACTTGTTCACATAGGCAAGGTTGATGTCGATGTTGATGCCGTCGATGGTCTTCTGCTGGAGGGCAGTGTACACTTCACCCCAGGCCATGGGAGTGGGGTTCATGCCGAGGGACTTGATAGTTTCGATTTCAGTACGGGAAGCAGTCGTACGGATCTTCAGGCCCTTGGCATCTTCAAGAGTGGCGATGGGACGGTTGCTGAAGATGGTGCGGTAGCCGAGGTGCTGGAAGCCAAGAAGAGTGACGCCCTTCTTTTCGAAGGCCTTGGTGAGGTCGAAGGCTTCCTTGCTGAGGAAGAAGCGTTCAGCAGCTTCATAGCTGGGGAACAGGTAGGGCAGATCGAGAACCTGGATGCTGGGGTCATACACGGAGTAGTTGCCGGGAGTTTCGCCGCCGATGGTCAGCACACCCATCTGCAGGCCCTGCATGATGGCGTCGGCATAGCCGAACTTGCCGCTGCCGTACAGTTCGATCTTGATATCGCCCTTGCTGCGTTCTTCAACGAGCTTCTTGAACAGGGCGTAGCCGTCAGCCTGAGGATGTTCTTCCACGTTGGTGTACGCGGCTTTGAGGGTGATGGCGGCATCCGCGCAGACGGGGGCGCCAAGGAACAGAGCGGCAGCGAGAAGAGCTGTGGTGATAAGACGCATAAGGCCTCCTAAAGAAAAAAAGGGAAAGGGGGTCAACATCTGCCTATGAGCTCTGCCGGCCGCTTCTGCTGCCGGCAGAGCATGATCGGACCTTTTCCGGCCCGATGAAATCAATATTCCTGCGGGTCCGCTACCAGTTCAGTGATGACTTCCACCACGGCAGGCTTTCCGGAAGCGAGAGCCTGCTGGATGGCGGGAGCGATATCATCGGCAGACGTCACGCGAACAGCAAAGGCGCCCATCTTCTCAGCGAGCTCGGTGAAGCTCACCTTGGAGAATTCATACAGGTCTTCGGGACGTCCGGACTTGCCGCTGTAGAGGTTCTTGATGCCGCGGTAGCACTGGCCAAGACCGCCGTTATTGTTGACCACAGTAACAGTGTTGATGCCGTGACGAACGGCGGTCTCAAGTTCATTGATATGGTACCAGAAGGCGCCGTCGCCGGTGAAGCACACGACAGGTCTGTCGGGCATGCCGCACTTCACGCCGAGGGAGGCGGGGAAGCCCCAGCCGAGGGAACCGCCGCCGGGGCGGAAGAAACGCTGGCCGGGCTTGGTGAGTTCGAGGAAGGAGCCAGCCCAGATGGCGGAGAAGCCGGTGTCGGCCACGAGGGCAGCATTTTCGGGCAGTATCTTCTGGATCTCGTCGCAGAGGCGTTCGGGGCGGATGGGCTGAACATCGCTTGCGCGGATCTCAGACTGAGCGGCGCGCCATTCGGCTACGGCTGCTGTAGCCTGCTTGCCCCATTCGGCATTCTCATGCGCGCCCTTGAGCTGGGCGAGGATGGCTTCCGCGGCGGCCTTGGCATCGGCCATGACGCTGGCGCTGTTGAAATAGTTGCGGCCAAGCTCGACGGGATCAATGTCTATCTGGATGACGGCAGTGCTCTGGGCCGGGAGGGTCCAGCTGTTGGTCACCTGGTCGTTGAGGCCAGAGCCGATGAATATCACGAGGTCGGCTTCCTTCACAATGGCATTAGCGCATTTGCGTCCGTAGCCGCCCATGGGGCCGAGGCAGAGGGGATGGGTATCGGACATGAGGCCCTTGCCGTCGATCGTGGTGGCAAAGGGGATCTGCAGGGTCTCGATGATGCCCTTGAGGGCTTCGCCAGCACCGGAAATAAGGGCGCCGAGGCCGAAAACGAAAACGGGGCGCTTGGCCGCGTAGATCTGCTTCACCACTTCAGCGATATCGGCAGGATCGGGATAGGGGCGGAATGGCGGCAGATGGGCGAAGCGCTTGTCCACAGCGAAATCCTGTTCCGTGGTGCCGAGTTCGATATGCATGCCCTGATGCTGAGGGAATTCGATATGCACGGGGCCAGGGGCGCCGGTCATGGCTTCACGGAAGCACTGGCGGATGGCCTGAGGCAGTTCGTCGGTGGACTGGATATTGACGTTGTATTTGGTCACAGGCTCATAAAGAGGCATGTGATCGAGTTCCTGATAGGTGTTGCGATGCTTCTCAGAGGAAGGCTTGCAGCCGGTGATGGCGACCACGGGGGAGTGGGAAAGGTAGGCATCCTGAAGGCCGGAGGCGAGGTTGGCCGCGCCCACGGACTGGGCGGCACACACACCGGGGCGACCGGAAGCGCGGGCATAGCCGTCGGCCATGTAGGCGGCACCCTTTTCAGAGTGGCACAGCACACGCTTGATGCCAATGTTTTCCATTTCGAGCATGGTGTAGCGAAGTACGGCTTCCATGTAGAAGACGTGGGTAACTTCGTGGCCGGTGAGGGCGTCCCTGAGGATTTCATGGCCTTTGCGAAGCTGCTTCAGGTTGCTCATTCGTTAACTCCTTATCGTAAATGATATTAGGATTCTTATGTCGGGCGCGCGGCTGTAGTTTATGGTCTGTGTATGACGAAAAAAGCAGAGGGCACCTGATACCATCCTATATGCAAAAATCGTTCCAAATCGTTATTTTTAAATATCTATCTGAAATACAATAAAATTTTCAAAAGTATAAAACACAGATTTCCAAAATAGGGATTCCTTTCCCAAATAAAGAATTCCAAAATAGGGAAATCTGCCCAATTCTGTACCTTTTTCCTTTGTGAGACATCCTCTCTTCGCACGCTGAACAGACATAAAAAAGGCCGCCCCAGAAGACCGGAGCGACCTTGAACGAGGCTCAGAAGGTTTTACTTGCGCGTGCCGCCGTCGGCTACCATGCCGTCCCAGGTATCCACCTTGACTTCGGTCTCTCTGGTGAACCAGGTACTGGTGACGTTCTTGCTCTCGGTGTAGAAACGTACACCGTCGGTGCCCATAACGTGCAGATCGCCTATGAAGCTTTTCTTGTGTCCAGTGAAGCCAAAGATGCACATGGGGACGGGAATGCCGACATTGATGCCTACCTGACCGCCATGAGTGCGGAAGGCAAACTCACGGCCGTAGTAGCCGCTGCTGGTATAGATGACGGAGCCGTTGGCAAAGGAATTGCGGTTCATCAGGGCAAGCCCCTCTTCAAAGTCCTTCACCCGCTTGATGCACAGCACAGGTCCGAAAATCTCCTGACTGCCCACGGTCATCTCTTCAGTCACATGGTCGAGTATGGTGGGACCAATGAAGAAGCCGTTCTCGTAGCCGGGCACGCTGGGGTTGCGGCCGTCGAGCACGACCTTGGCTCCTTCCTCTATACCCTTGGCTATCCACTTTTCTACCGATTCCTTATGGCGGGCATTGACCAGCGGTCCGAGCTTGGTTTCAGGCAGATAGGCACAGCCGAGAGTCTGCTTCCCGGCCATCTCAACGAGCAGTTCCACGAGTCGGTCAGCTATGGATTCCTCGGCCACCACCACAGGCAGGGCCATGCATCGTTCGCCGGCACAGCCGCAGAAGGCGTTGATGATACCGGCGGCGGTGCGTTCAAGGTGGGCGTCGGCAAGGACGAGAGCGTGGTTCTTGGCCTCGCCGAGGCACTGGACTCGCTTGCCGGCTTCAGCAGCCTGTCGATAGACTTCCATGCCAACAGAGGTGGAGCCTACGAAGCTCACGCCGACGATATCGGGATGCTTGATAAGATGTTCGACATCTGCGGTATTTGCAGTGACGAGGTTCACAACGCCTTTGGGCAGACCAGCTTCTTCCCACAGCTCCATGAAACGCATGGCACTCTGCGGGCAGTTGGAAGCAGCCTTGAGCACAAAGGTGTTGCCGGCGGCTATGCAGAGGGGGATCATCCAGCCGTGCGGGATCATGGCGGGGAAGTTCCATGGCACGAGACCGAGGAACACGCCCATGGGCTCGCGATACAGGACAGTGTCGTAGCCGCTGGAGACGTTCATTATGGATTCGCCCTTCATGAGCTGAGGCATGCCGCAGGCAAATTCGGTGACTTCGATAGCCTTGGCAATGTCGCCTTTGGATTCGGGAAGAGTCTTGCCCTGCTCCCGGCACAAGAGAGTGGTGAGTTCATCAAGGTGCTGGTCGAGGAGAGCCTTCATGCGGAACAGTATCTGCACTCGACTGCGCACGGGGGTCTGAGACCAGGCGGGATAGGCGGCCTTGGCGGCAGCTACGGCCTCATCAAGCTCAGCAATGGTACACTGCGGAACCTTGGCGATGACTTCGCCAGTGGACGGGTTGTAGCCGTCGCGGCAAGGAGCTTCGGAGACAGACTCGCGCCATTCTCCGTTGATATAATGCTTAAGCAGGAGCAGATCTTCACGGCGACCGTTCTCGCCAGCCTTTTCCAGCACTCTGAAGTAACGCTGATTCTGAGCCATGTCGTTTTTCCTTCTTCAGCAGAGTTACATGATTGGGCTATACGTCAGCACATCCACGCGCCAGCAGAAACGTTGATATCCTGACCTGTCATAAGGGCCGCGCTGTCGGAACATAGGAAGGCTGCCACTTCGGCGATCTGTGACGGAGGAACGAAGGAGTTGAGCGGAGAATTCTTCTTCTTGCGGGCGGCGGCTTCCTCGAAGGTTATGCCTGCAGCCTCGGCGGCATGCTGAAGGATGGCGTCCTGACGGGGGCCAGCCACAGCTCCGGGGCATATGGTGTTGACGCGGATGTTCCACTGGCCGCATTCAAGGGCAAGGGCGCGGGTGAGGCCTATGACGGCGGCCTTGCCGGCGCAGTAGTTGGCGCGACCTATAAGTGCACGTTTGGCCGACACGGAAGAGATATTGATGATGACACCCTTGCCTCTGGCACGCAGAACGGGAATGGCGTGCTTGCACATGAGGAACATGCCGTCCACGTTGATGGCGTTGGCCTTCTGCCAGTCGTCAAGAGAAAGCGATTCCGTGGGGCCCATGGGGCCGGCTACGCCGCTGTTATTGATGACGAAGTCTACTCCGCCAAACTTTTCTATGACAGCACCATAAAGAGCCTGCACTGAGGCTTCGCTGGAAACGTCGAGATGCACAGGGAATGCGGTGCCCCCAGCCTCGCGGATCATGTCTGCAGTTTCTTGAGCGCCCGTATCGTTGATGTCGGCAATAACGACAGATGCTCCATAGGAGGCAAAACCGAGGGAAAGAGCGCGGCCTATGCCCTGGCCGCCGCCTGTGATGATGGCCACTTTACTGTTCAGATTCATACTTCGTTCCTTTTATCTAAGGATATCGAACCGTCTTCCGGTGGAAGAGTCTACGGGGCAGTAGGTAATGGGAGCTGTCCGCTTGGGCAGCAGAATCTGCTTCATAAGCAGGCTCCTTTTTGCGTGTTGGAAACTGTTTTTTAAATGCAAAAACTGTTCCAAAATAAAACGTTCTAAAAAAAACAACTGATTATGAAATATGTCAATTCGAGATATTCCAAAATATGGAAAAATTCCGTAAGCTGGATTCAATATTCTGGAAAATGGAGACATTCTTCTATGAAGACGGAACGCGACACCTACTTTGTCCAGCTTTTGCTCAAAGAATTTCCCCGGGGGCTTCGAGGGAAAGACGTGGCCCAGTTCCTAGCCCTCGATGCCGATGATGTAGATGTCCTGCTCCGGCCCATGCTTGCCGAGCAGGTCGTCGAATACAACAGGTCCAATGGATACTGGCGGCTGCTCCGGCATTCTCTCGTTTCCGACAGACGCTGGAAAAAGGAAGAAAAGGAGAATCTCTCTCAGGCAGAGCTCTGCCTGCTTCTCATTGCTGAGTCCGAAAGGTTCGAGGCCTGTCAGCGCCTGTACGAATATCTGCAGAAGCTCCTTGCAGGCTCGTCGTTCCTTGGAGTGTCTGTATGTTTCGAGCTCATCATCTACCAGCTCCTGAGCTGTCCGTATGAAAAATTGGATGACTCCGGCCTTCGCAAGTACTTGGAGCTCATCCTGGGCGTGCAGAGCGATGCCTTCTCACTGGGGGTGCGCCTCTCGCTGGCCCAGTCTCTTTCTTCCGTGGCCTCAAGTGCGGCCGAAATCCTTGGCGACCAGCGTACCCAGGCTCTCATCAATATCATGGACGGATGCCTCAGGCAGCATTCCGGCAAGGAAGAGCCTGGTGCCCTTAATAAACTGCTCGATGACGGACTCTCCGCTATTCGGACTCTCGGCGATGCCGACATAGAAAAACAGATAAAATACTTCCTTTCGTTCCTTTACTACGGGAAGGGCGACTTCAGGGCCTGTTACGAGGCTTTCGATTCTGCGCAAAGCCATGATCAGATCATGGTCTGCCAGTATTTCAATACCCTGTACCCCATATACCTTGCGCCGGCGGCCAACCGCATAGGTCAGTACGCGCAGAGCATAGGCATATGTACCGGCGCACTTCGCGAGGCTCAGCGAAATAAGGATAAATACAAGGAACTGTGGCTCACAGCCATACTTGCCCTGCAGTTCCTTCAGATAGGAGCCAACGAACAGGGCATACGCTTCCTTTCCGACATATTGGACTGCGTGGATTCAGAGGCCTGCCCAAAGCTTTATCTCTGGGTATGGCGCGGCCTTGCCCTGTACCATGCGAACATAGGCAACCTCGAGATTTCTCACCGCATCATGACGGAATGCATGAAGATGCGCATGGAGCGGGGACTGGGACGTTTCGCTTATACTTCCGTGTGGATACTCGAAATGCTGGAGAGCTACGAGAAGAGGGGGCTTCCTCCCGTGCCCGGATACGAGCTGGATGAGGAGGCAGACAGAGTCCTCACCTGGCAAAACCGCCATCTGCATGGCATGGCGTTCAAGGTCAAGGCTCGCCGGCAGCCTAAGGCAGACCTTGAAAGCAGAATAAATCTGCTCCGCTGCAGCTACGATGCGTTCATGGAATGCGGCAACAGGCGCGAGGCTGCCCGCAGTGCGCTCCTGCTCGCCCAGCATTATCTTAAGATAGGGAAAGAAGCTGAAGCTCGGGAACTGCGCAAAACTGCCCGAGCCGACCTCATGGATACGACCCTTCGCCCAGCTTCCACCCTGCCTCAGCTTGCCCCGTGGCAGGGCAGTGTCTATTCCACAGCTGTGCGAAGCAGTCTGGAACGATGCTATGCGGCGATCGATAAGATTGAGCTCAACATATCTGCCGAAGGGTATGCCGGAGAACTGCTCAACGCTCTCCAGCGCGAGCTTGGTGCGGAATATGCGGCCTTCTGCCGTCTGAGGCAGGAAAAAGACTGTGAGGTTCTGGCAGTATGCAATGCTTCGGAAATGGAGTTCAGCCAGTGGCATGCTCTGGAATGTATGCGTGGGCTGAATCGTCAGGACGGACCGGAATGGGTACTGGTTCCTTCAGGAGACAAGGTTTTCCTTTGTCTGCGCATAGTCCTTCCCGGGGAAGAACCGCTCTTCCTTTTTCTTGAAAGCTGCTATGTCGCCGGTGCCTATGTATGCTTGGAATCTGAGGATATCCGCTCTCTGCTTTCTGTACTCAAAAGGGAGCTGACCAGTCTGTTCCGCCTGCAGAATCGCCAGAAGCAAGTTCACAAGATGCCTGTCGTGGACTTTGTCACCCCTGACAGCGATCGGATAGAATACGACGATAGTCCGGGCTATAAGCACATTCTCGAACAGGCGCGGCACGCGGCACAGTCGGATGCCCCCATACTTATCCTTGGAGAGACAGGCGTAGGCAAGGAAGTGCTGGCCAGGCAGATACATCAGTTCAGCGGCAGGCCCGGCATGTTCGTTCCCGTGCATCCGGCCAGTACGCCTGAGAACCTTTTCGAAAGCGAATTCTTCGGCTACGAGAAAGGTGCCTTCACCGGAGCGCATAAGCAGAAGGTGGGCTTTTTTGAGCTGGCCGACAACGGTACCTTCTTCATCGACGAGCTGGCTGAGATCCCTATGTCCTTCCAGGTCAAACTCCTCCGGGTACTGCAGGAGCATTCCTTCAACCGTGTCGGCGGCATACGCTACATCAAATCCAATTTCCGCCTTGTCGCAGCAACGAATAAGAACCTGTGGAACGAGGTCCAGGAGGGGCGCTTCAGGGAGGATCTCTACTACCGGGTGTCCGTCATTCCAATCAAACTTCCGCCCTTGCGCAAGCGCCAGCAGGATATCCCGCGTCTTATCAGTCTGTTCCTCCAGCAGTTCTGCACACGTTACGGTCGTCCTGTTCCTCCGCTCACCGATGAGCTTATTCGGCAGTGCTGCGCCTATTCGTGGCCTGGCAATATACGAGAGCTGAGAAACCTTGTAGAACGAGCCGTTATTCTGAATACGGGCGGGCCGCTCAAGCTCTTTCTGCCTGAATACGGAGAAATGGCTTCCTCTGAAGAATCACAAAAAGACTATAGCCAACTTTATTCCGACCTTCCTACTTTGGAAGAACTGAGCGTGCGCTATATGCGCTACGTTCTGGAAAAAACTCAGGGACGCGTCATCGGCCCCGACGGCGCCGAAAAGATACTCGGCGTCAAACGTTCAACTCTCTACGCGAAGCTGAGGAAATACGGACTGAAATAGACTGAAAGCGTTCCCCGGCGAACTGTATCCATGACGTTTAGGGACACATGAAAAAAGGGGAGCTTCGGCTCCCTTTTTCATACCCCTTGGAAGCGCAGACCTTACCGAACCCTTGAAACGCATCCTGAGAACTGATACAAAACAGGTATTCATTAACCAGCACGGGTAAAATTAATTCAATGGTTTCAAGTGGATAAATGCAAATCCCTTCCACTCCGCCATTTTGATTGCAACCCGTTGGTTTTCCAACGGGTTTTTTCGTTTTAGCTGCCTGCGGGCAGGACAAAGTTCCCGATTCATGCTATGAAAGGCCGCACGGAACCCCTCTCGTCAGACTGAGGCTCTGTGCGGTCTTCCTTTTTCCCATCCGTTCAGCCAGGGATTCATCATGGATATCGAAAACTACAGCTTTGAAGAGTTCAAGAAGCTCGCCGAAAAATTCCACGGCTACGCCGCCCCCGGCCTCCTGCTCGGCGGCTACATGGTCGCCCTTGCCAAGAGCCGCCTGCCCGAAGGCACGCTCTTCGAAGCCATATCCGAAAGCCGCAAATGTCTGCCCGACGCCGTACAGCTCCTTTCCCTGTGCAGCATGGGCAACAACTGGCTGAAAGTGCGCGACCTCGGCCGCTACGCCGTGACCCTGTACGACAAATACACGGGCAGGGGCGTGCGCGTGAGCGTTTCCCTCGAAAAGCTCAAGGCGTGGCCCGAATACTACAGCTGGCTCATGAAGCTGAAGCCCAAGAAGGAGCAGGACGAAGACAAGCTCCTCGCCGAGATAGAACAGGCCGGCGACTCCGTCTGCGTGGTCGAGGAGGTCGCGGTGGACGCCTCCCTGCTGGGCCACAGGCATTCCAGCGGCTATGCCGTCTGCCCCATCTGCGGCGAAGGCTACCCCAAGGACAACGGCCCCATCTGCCGCGGCTGTCAGGGCGAAGACTATTTCCGCAAGACTTCCGCCCTGTCTTCCCCTGCCCCTGCCGCTCCCGGCGTGCGCGTGGTCTCCGCCGAAGAAGCCGTGGGAAAAGTTCTCGCCCACGACATGACGCGCATCACCCCCGGCGAATTCAAGGGCCCGGCCTTCACCAGAGGCCACACGGTGAGCCCCGGCGACCTCTGCCGCCTCCAGCAGATAGGCCGCTTCGAAGTGGCCGTGCAGGATGAGGACGCCCCAGCCCTGCCCGGCGCCCCCGTGCATGAGAACGAAGCCGCCGAAGCCTTTGCCGAACGCATGGCAGGCCCCGGCGTGCGCTACGACCTGCCCCCGCATGAAGGCAAGATAGATTTCGTGGCCGAACGCTCCGGCCTGCTCTCCGTAGACTGGAAGAAGCTGGAACGCTTCAACCTCGTGCCGGAAGTGATGTGCGCCAGCCGGCAGGACGCCGTCATGGTTCAGGCAGGCAAGAAGTTCGCCGGCACCCGCGCCATCCCCCTCTTCCTCGACAGGAAGCATTTCGGCGCGGCCCTCTCCGTGCTGGGCGACGAGCCGCTCTTCACAGTCACCCCCCTGCGCCGCGCCCGCATGGGCGTGCTCGTCACGGGCACTGAGGTCTTCAACGGCCTCATCGAAGACAAGTTCCTGCCCGTCATGACCCGCAAGGCCGCGCTCTACGGATGCGACATCGTCCACTCCGCCATAGTCCCGGACGACGAGGAGCGCATCGTGGCGGAAGTGGACATCATGAAGCAGAAGGGCGTGGACCTGCTCGTCACCACGGGCGGCATGTCCGTCGACCCCGGCGACGTGACGCGCCCCGCCCTCGTCAAGGCCGGCCTCACGGACATGCTCTACGGCATGCCCGTGCTTCCCGGCACCATGGCCATGGTGGGCCGCATAGAAACGCAGGGCGGCGGCATGCAGGTCATGGGCGTGCCCGCCTGCGCCCTGTTCTTCAAGAACACTGTGTTCGACCTCATCCTGCCGCGCCTGCTGGCAGGCCGCCGCATCACCCGCGCGGAACTCGCCCGCCTCGGCGAAGGCGGCTTCTGCCTCGGCTGTTCGGTCTGCACCTTCCCCAAATGCTCCTTCGGCAAGTAAGATGACAGGTCTCGTACTCACAGGCGGCCGCTCCGTGCGCTTCGGGAGCGACAAGAGCCGCTTCGTCCTGCCCGGCGAAGGGCAGGATATGCTCCTGCGCAGTCTCGCCCTGCTCCGCTCCGTGCCCGGCGTGGACAGCCTTGCCGTGTCCTGCCGCGCCGATCAGGCCGCAGGCGTGAGGGAACGCATCCCCGCAGGCGTGGCCGTGGTGGAAGACTCCCCGCACGAGATATCCTCGCCGTTCTTCGGCGTGCTGGCCGCCCTCGCCGCCCTGCACGAGCCCCTGCTCGTCCTCTCCTGCGACCTGCCCCGCATGAAGGCCGACCATCTCTCCCTCCTCACGGAGGAACGCCGCCGCGTACTGGAAAGCCTCGCCCCGGGCGAAGAGCTTCCCCTGCGCACGACCTTCATACACTCCGACTTCCGGGTGGAAACGCTGGCATCCATCTACGAGCCGGAAGCCCTGCCCTTCATGGAAGAGACGCTCCGTTCCGGGAACTGGGGCCTGTTCTCCGCCATCCCGCGCACGCGGCAGACGCTCATCCCCTGCCCGGACGAGGGCGCTTTCATCAACATGAACAGCCCGGCCGACTGCCGCAGAGCGCAGG
>JAZQMJ010000151.1:0-9357 GCA_045543435.1 Mailhella sp. | reverse complement strand
CATGCATCTCGATGAAACCGACCACGAAAAGCTCGCTATCGCCATTGCGGAAAAGCTGAAAGGGATGCTGTGCTGACACGAAGTCGCCCTCCTCGCCTTTTCATCGGGAATAAGATTCCTTGCTGGCAGATTTCAAAGCCTCTCTTTCGTGAAAGAGTTTGAAACGTGACATTTTCCAAGCGTTTTCCTATATCCTGATACTGTGTTCCACAGAACAGCATAACCACAACGATAAGGATACAACGATGAACGCAAAGAACATTATCCTCTCCCTCCTTGCTGCCGCGGTCATCGCCGCCGCTCCTGCCGCCGCCATTGCCGCCGATGCCGAACACCCTTCCCGTCCCTGCCCCCAGCGCATGATAGGCTGTGAGCATGGTGCCCATAAGACCTGTGAACAGGCCGAACTCACTCCTGAACAGAAGGCCGAAATGAAGGCCAAGTGTGAAGCCGCCAAGGCCAAGCTTGCTGAAAAGCGTGCCGAGATCGCCAAGAAGAAGGCCGAGCGCAAGGCCCTCTGGGAAAAGAAGGTGAAGGCCCACCACGAGGCCGTCGCCCCCCTGTATGAAAAGCTCATGCAGAAACGCATGGAACTCGACGCCCTTTCCCCCAATCCCAACGTGAAGCCGGAAGAGCTGAAGGCCATCGTGGCCGAGATCGTTTCCCTGCGCAAGCAGCTGCACACCATGCAGCAGGAATTCCGCGCCGACCTTGCCAAGTCCGGCCTGAAGTGCGGCAAGCCCTTCCGCGGCGACTGCGGACCGCGCGGCCCTCATGGCGAAGGCTGGCATAAGGGCCCCCGTTCCCATCACCCTGAATTCGGCTGGCATGATTCCCCTCGCCACGGCGGCTGCCCCGCCATGCGCTGATGACTGATACAGCTTTTTTCTCCGGCACCCCACACTGAGCTTGCCGTTTCTGCCCCTTCGTCTTATGATGAAGGGGCTTTTTTTCTTGGATTTCTCCGGGATGCCCCGCACCTACTGCAAACGCTTTACGAAAGAGAGACACCATGGCACTGAAAGAACTCGTCACCAAAGCCCGCACCTGCCGCCGCTTCAAAGGCACTGCCGTGCTTTCCACCGAAACCCTGACCTCTTTCATCGACTGCGCCCGCCTTTCCGCCTCCGCCCGCAATGCGCAGATACTGCGTTTCGTCACTGTCACGGATGCCGCTGTCCGCGCCGCTCTGGACAAGCTCGTCGTACTTGGCGGCGCCCTCACGCCTGAACAGCGCGCCACCGACGCCCAGCGCCCCGGCGGCTACATCGTCATCTGCGGCCCTGAAAAAATGGACGACTTCGCCATCATGGACGTGGGCATAGCCGCGCAGACCATCAATCTCGCCGCCTGCGAGGCCGGCCTCCGCTCCTGCATGATAGGCGCCGTGAAGAAGGACGAAGCCGCAGAACTCCTCGGCCTTCCCGAAGGTCTCAAGATCCAGCTCGTCATGGCCCTTGGCGAACCTGATGAAGAGGTCCGCCTCGTTTCCCGCCGCGAAGACGGCAAGCTCATCTACTACCGCGATGAAAAGGACGTGCACTGCGTACCGAAGATAACCATTGAGGAATCCATCATCCTCAACAAATAACCCTGTCTCATACGCCAAGGCCCGGTATTCCGGGCCTTATTTTTCGTATCCCCCGGACTTGCACTCTCTTTTCTCATGGAGATTTTCCGCCATCGGTGATACTCAGGAAGCGTCGCCAGCCCCTTCCTCTTATCCCAAGGAACTCCATGCTTTCCTTCATCCGCCATGCCTGCGCCTTTGCCGCCCTCAGCTTCGCCATCGCTCTGGCCGTGCCCTGTGCCGATGCGCGAACTGTGACGGATATGCGGGGAAAGGCCGTGGAGATACCAGATATCCCACAGGCCGTGGCCACCATCGACGACGGCTTCGTTGAAGGCGTTATGACGCACCTTGGCGTGATAGATAGGGTGAAGGCCATAGGCTCATGGGGCATGAAGCGGGACTACCGCTACAGGTTCACGACTGTGCGCGGCGAAAGCTACGAACTCAGCGGCCTGCACACCATGCGCTTCCTTCATCCATGGCTGGACGACCTCCCCTGCGTCAATTCCCCTCAGGGCAACGTCATCAGCTTCGAAGCGCTTGCCGCCGCCAGGCCTGATCTTGTCATCATGCGCGCAGGAGACACCACTGTGGGGCGCGACAGGGAAAAGGTCGAACGTACCATTTCCGCCATCGAAGGCATGGGTTTTCCCCTGCTCGTCCTCTACTCCCCCACATGGTTCCGTTCCGCCGATCTCAGCACGATGAAGACAGAGGCTTCCATCATCGGCGAGGCCTTCGGACTCAGAGAAAAAGCAGAAAAGCTGGCTGACCTCCTTGCAAAGACCGAAAGCCTGATACGAGAACGGACTGCTTCGGTTCCCGAGCATGAGAAGCCCTCCGTACTCCTTCTCGGACTGAGGCCCGACGTACGCAAAAAAGGCGGCGCCGGCTCTGTGCATGGCGTGGACAGCCCGGAATCCTATATCATAGAAAGCGTGGTGAACGCCCGCAACGCCTTCCAAGGCAAGGGAAGCGGCATACCGATGAGTACTGAGCAGGTCTATGCCTGCGACCCGGATATCATCATACTGCCGACGGCCAATGGCTATCACCCGCCCCGCGAACTCTATGAGGCGCCGTACTACACCAGGCTCAGCGAACTCCGGGCTGTGAAAGAAAAAAAAGTCTACGCCCTGCCCTGGTCTCCCATGAACGCTTCACGCCGTGTGGAATACCCGCTGGACATGCTCATCATCGCCAAGGCCGCATATCCCGCTCTGTTCCGCGATGTGAGCGTCTATGACTTTGCACTGGACTTCTACCGGCAGGCCTATGGCGTAGACGAAAACACGGCACGCTCACTTCGTTCCACCCAGCTCCTCGACTGGATGGCTGACTCCGGCTTTTAGGCAGGCATCATGCGCAGAAACACCCGTTCCACGCTCTTCGCCCTTCTCCTCTGCCTCGCACTGGCAGGAGCGTTTGCGCTCGCCCTCTGCACCGGAAGCTATGGACTGACGTTCCAGGATATCGCCTCCGTACTTTCCGCCAAGCTGGGAGGAGCAGACCCAGCCAGCAGGATGCATGAGATGATAGTGTGGAACATACGCATGCCGCGGCTCCTGCTGGCCTGCATATCCGGCATGGCCATGGCGGCATCCGGCGCAGTCTATCAGGGCTGTTTCCGCAACCCTCTTGTCGAGCCCTACATACTCGGCGTTTCTGCCGGGGCGGCCTGGGGGGCGGCTCTCGGCATCGTCTTCCCCATGATATTCCCCAACGGGCAGATCTCCGCTTTCCTCTTCGCCCTGCTGGCCGTCATGCTCTCCTTCTTCCTTGCCCGCACCCGGGGAGAGACGCCGCCTGTCACTCTGGTGCTTTCCGGCATCATCGTCGGCTCCCTGTTCTCCGCCTTCGTCGGCATCATGAAATATGTGGCCAGCGATGCGGAACTGCGCGAGATAACCTTCTGGATGATGGGCGGCTTCTACTACGCCAGCTGGCAGGATGTGCTGATCACGGCCTGCACAGTTTTTCCCTGCATGGCCCTGCTCACAGCTCTGGCGTGGAAGCTGAACCTGCTCTCCCTCGGCGACGAGGAAGCAAGGAGCCTCGGCCTCCATCCTGACATCTTCCGGGCACTGTTCATCGTACTGGCTACGCTTGCCGCATCGGTCTGCGTGTCCACCGCTGGCATCATCGCATGGGTCGGCCTCATGATGCCCCATGCCGCCCGCATGATATTCGGGCCGGACAACCGCTGGGTCATTCCAGCATCCGGCATGCTCGGCGCCCTGTATCTGCTCCTCTGCGATACGCTTGCCCGTTCCCTGACCAGCGCGGAGATACCGCTCGGCATCGTCACTTCCATAGCAGGCGCTCCGTACCTGCTCTGGCTTCTGAGAGCCAGGGGGAGGGATCTCTATGGGAGCTAGCCTGATATTCCATGAAGAAAAAGGACGCCTGTGGCATTTCCTGCACCGGCACTCCTTTTCTTCCAATGTGACTTACGACTCGCGGTCTGCAGACCTGGCTCTCGATATCCGAGGGCTGTCCTTCTCCTACGGCGAGCAGAAGATCCTGGACCAGATATCCCTGAGCGTGCGGCCCGGCGAGATATGCGGCCTGCTCGGCCCCAACGGATGCGGCAAATCCACGCTGTTCCGCTGCTGCATGGGCTTTCTGCACCCGGAACGAGGGCAGGTCCATGTGCGCGGCGTGAACATAGCCCATATGAAGCCTTCCGCCCTGGCCCGGCACATAGCCTATGTTCCCCAGGAACACAGGCAGCCCTTCCCCTTCGACGTGCGCGATATGGTACTCATGGGCCGCACCCCCAGGATGTCCGGCTGGTTCCGCCTGAAACGCGACGATGAACGGACAGCCGAAGAAGCCATGCGGCGCATAGGCATAGAACATCTGGCAGAGCGCCCCTTCGCCCAGCTCTCCGGCGGACAGCGCCAGCTCGTACTCATCGCTCGCGCCATGGCCCAGCAGACGCCTCTCATACTGCTGGACGAACCCACGAGCGCACTGGACTTCAGCAACCAGCTCGCCGTGTGGAACGTACTCCGTGAAGTCGCCTCACAGGGCGTGGCCGTCCTCGTATGCTGTCACGACCCAAACCACATACTCTGGTTCTGCGACAAAGCCGCCGTGATGCATGATGGAAGCATCTGTGCCGAAGGCCCCGCTTCCGACATCATGACGGAGGATGTGCTGCAGCGCATCTACGGCCCGCAGTGCGTTCTCATCACTGCCGGAACAGCAGGCATGGTCTGCCCGCGTCAGGCAAAGCGATGACCACTACCATACCACACGAGAAAACATGTACGCACCCGAGATAACACAGGAACTTATCGACAAGGCAACGGCTTTCCACGGGCACTGGTGCGGAGGCCTCGCCCGGGGCATCCGCGTGCCCGCCTGGGCCTTGGAACATTTCGGCACAGCGCCCGACGAAGAGATAGTCGCCGTCACCGAAACGGACATGTGCGCCGTGGACGCCATACAGGCCCTTGTCGGCTGCACTTTCGGCAAAGGCAACCTCATCTTCAGAGACAGGGGAAAAGTGGCCTTCACGTTCTTCCGCCGCCGGGATGGAAAGAGCGCACGCCTTGTGGAAAAGCTCCGCGATGACGAACAGTTCCGCAAAGTCCGCGCTTTGCGTGCCCGGCTGGAAGGACTCGACCTCCAGCCTGAAGAACGGAAGGCTCTTGAAGCAGAACTTGCGGAACTGCGCCGGCAGGATATGGAACGCCTGCTCTCCGCCCCGTTCGAAACGCTCTTCGATATCAAGCCGGCGCTCTGCGATATGCCCGGCATGGCCCGCCGCCTGCCCACGCTTATCTGCGAAGACTGCGGAGAAGGCGTAATGTCCACCCGCATCGTCGAAATCGACGGCCGCAGGCTCTGCATGGACTGTGCGGAAAAGGCCTCTTCCTGACCGCCCGTCAGATAAAACGAAAGCCCTGCTTCAACGGCAGGGCTTTTCTGTATCATCCGAGAAGTTTTTCCAATGCTCGGGCAACGGGGATATCGGCGGGGAGGAGATTGGGGAAATCCGCCAGCTCCTTCAGGGGCACCCAGTGCATATCGTCATGAACGACAAGGCTGATATCGCCAGTCCACGACTTCACGCGATATACGGAGAGGTGGACAGTGCCGAAATCGTAGCCGTGGCTGTTCTCCGTGAGAAATTCGCCTATCTCGGCTTCCACGCCAAGTTCTTCGCGAAGCTCACGGGCAAGGCATTCCTCGTTGGTCTCGCCCTTTTCCAGCTTGCCGCCGGGGAACTCCCACCAGCCGGCCCAGCTCAGGAACGGAGCGCGGCGCATGACGAGTATGCGGCCTTCCTTATAGAAGACTGCTCCCATGACTTCCTTAGTCACCTTTTCCATCTGCGCCTCCTGCGGCCTGATCATGCCGCTCCTGATAAGAAAAAAGCCCCCGCGAGACCGCAGGGGCTGAAAATAATGCTGGCATCGGCCTACTTTCCCACACAAGGATATGCAGTATCATGGGCGATGAAGAGCTTGACTGCCGAGTTCGGAATGGGATCGGGTATACCCTCTTCTCTATGGACACCAGCAAATATGTGTACTGCCCACAGGCAGATAACGTCATTGCTCTGTTTTTGATATACCAAGGCTCTCGGCTTGGCAAGCATTTTTTTTGAGGCTCGCTATTTTGCGCCCTCGCCATTCTCAGCATATTCGGGAAGCCACAGGCTCTCGTAAACACGGCTGCTGCTGAGAACTCTCTTCCTGAGAGTTTCGGCATAGTTCTCGGGCGGAGCGACTTCCCGGGAAAAGACATCATACCCGAAGCCGAGCCTGCCCCCCTCAACGGTGAAGCCCAGTGCGGAAAGCAGGCTGGGGAACAGGTCGAAATGCGTGATGGTTTCACGCATGGGCCTCAGCTGACCGCCCCGGAGCGAACAGAGGACGAAACGTCCGTCCACATCCTTCAGGTCCACATCGCCCAGCTTCGGCATGCGGGCCTGATGGTCGCCCATGACAAGGATGACGAAATCCTTCTCCCAGCCCTTATCGCTGATATGCTTGAGCAGGCGGCCGACCTGCGACATGGAACACTTCACATATCCCGGCCAGTCGCGGGACATACCATCCTTCTCGCAGTCGCTGGAGAGGAAGCCAGGCTCGTGCGTATCCATGGTGGATATGGCAAAGCTGAACCTGCGGCCTTCCGACATGAGCTCATCGATGCGCCTGATGCTGAGATCGACGATATCCCTGTCGTAGACAGCCCAAATGTTGAGGTCTTCCGGTTTCACGACTCCCTTCTCGAGCCAATCTTCCTTGCCCATGAACTCCTGGTAGCCATGGCTCAGGAAAAACTTGTTCAGGCCGGAAAAAACACCGCTGGAGCCGTTGTAATAAACATTGTGATAGCCATCCGCCTTGAGGTAGTCGCCAAGACAGACGGCGCCGGGCATGAAGCGGTCGAGGGCCCAGCCCGTGAGATTGCCGCTGAGGATGGAAACTGATTTGAGCGGGATGCCGCACTGGGAGCTGACTATACCGCCGATGGTGAAGTCCGCACCGGGCATCTGCTCTATGCGCAGGTCGGGCGTGTCGATATAGGGGCGAAGCGGCTGGAGAAGGTCTTCCCCCATGACGGAACTGTCGCCAAAAGTCTCCTCTATGCTCTCACAGTACACGATAAGCAGATTCTTCGTACCGCTTCCGCCCACACGCACTGTCCGGGGATCGACATAAGCCCCTTCTTCGTAGAAATCGCCAATAACGGCCTGTTCCTGAAAAAAGGTGAAGAAATTGACGTAGTACATCGTATAGAGCGCTACGCCGCCCCAGATGCATATCATACGCCAGCCGGAACTGGCCCAGCGCAGAAGGGACTGAAGGCGCAGGAAAAACGGCCGGAGGAAGCCAGACGCAGAAAGCGCAGAGATCAGGAGCGCGCCGAGGAAGAAAGCCCGCACCCATACGAAGATGCTGTCCATGAAGGAACCCGGCACCCAGAACCAGAGAACGGCAAGCACCGCGCAGGCGGAAAGCGCGAACATCCTTTCTCTGCCGGAGCCGCCTTCGTTCAGCGCGGTCTCCCTCAGAAAAGCCAGAGTAACAGCACAGAGGACGGCATTGCGGACATGCCAGAAGAAGACGTCGATGAAATCACCAGGCATGGTGACGATATTGTCCTTCATAAGCTGCATATGGAACAATATCTGATTGATGGTCACTTCATCGAACTCTCTCTTGGCCATGATGAGAGAGGCCACTGCATAGCACAGCAGGAAAAAGGAGCCGGCAGAAAAGAGGAAGCGAACGGAGTATGAACGATTATTCTGCATAGCGCATCACTGTTCCCGAACAGAGCTTGGAATGAGTTTGGAACGCAGGATAGCGGAATTTTTTTAAATAAAAAAGAGGCTGCCGAAACAGCCTCTCATATTATCACATGGTGGGTCTCCGGAGACTCGAACTCCGAACCAATTGATTAAGAGTCAACTGCTCTACCAATTGAGCTAGAGACCCATGTGCGGCAGTTGCCTGCCAGAGCATCGAATCGTTGCAGAAGTTTGCATGGTGGGTCTCCGGAGACTCGAACTCCGAACCAATTGATTAAGAGTCAACTGCTCTACCAATTGAGCTAGAGACCCATGCACTCGATGCATTTGGGGTTATAGAGAAAAGCCCCCTGCTAGTCAAGCATTTTTTTGCATAAAAAAGGCTTTCTTGCTTTTTCGCTCTTTCAACCTGTTTTCATTCACAATTTCTGCATGACGGCAAAGCACGCACTATCTGACGATAGGCCTCGGCCCGATCATTTTCCTAAAGATATAATAGGCTGTCATGCCGCAGACTATGCCGCCAGCGATGGAGGCCGCCAGCAGAAGCGTGTGGAGAATCTGATGCGAGAAGAAATCCCATTCGCCATTCACGGCAAAGCGCATGGACCGGAACAGAGAAGCTCCGGGCACCATGGGGATGGCCGCAGGCACAAGGAACACCGTGGAGGGCGTCTTCATGACCTGAGCCATAGGTTCAGAATACAGAGTGAAGCACATAGCCGCTACGAAGGTGGCGCAGATATCGCCCAATCCCAAGGCAAAGCCGGTGAGGTAGATGCCCCAGCCCAGCATCCCGCCAAGGCCAGCCCAGTAGAGTCGCGGCCTCTGGACGTTGAACAGTACCGCAAAGCCCACAGCGCCAAAGAAAGCCGCCACGACCTGAATAAACCACACAGGTAATGTCATCATCCTACACCCCCCAGATAAAGATCGGCAGTGCGAAGCCGAAGGCTATGAGCGATGCAAGCAGGAAGGCGTTGCAGAAGTTCATCAGGGCCGAAAGAGTATCGCCGCTGAAGATATCGCGGATGGAGTTCGTGAGGAGCATTCCGGGAATGAGCAGCATCACGTTGCCGACGATGATCATATCGGCCGAGTCGCCAAAGCCCTTGGAAACGAAATACTGCGCAAGACAGCCGCCCACAAAGGACCACAGCACCGCGGCAATATAGGGCGGGAGCTGGAGGTGGCGGGAAACATAGTCCATGCAGCGCAGAAAAAGACCGATAACAGCAGAGGCCAGTGCATCCTGGAGGTTGCCGCCAAAAAAGAGCGTGAACGAGAAGGAGATGAGCGCGTACATGAAGAAGATGCGCTCGGGAGGATAGGTAGGCGTATTGACGCGTATCTGCTCCAGCTTTTCTTCCACCTCTTCAAAGGAAGGGACCTGCGCGCAGATGCGGCGGGAAAGGGCATTCAGGCGTGAAAGCTTGTACAAGTCGTAGCGCGAGGCGGATATGCGGCGTATCTGCGTGACCGTGCCATATTCGCGGGAATGCACGCT
>JAZQMJ010000150.1:0-2204 GCA_045543435.1 Mailhella sp. | reverse complement strand
CGGGCAGGACACGCCGGGGGGCGAGTCGAGCAGGGCGTCGGCCGGGGCTTCGGCGAGCATGGCGTCCAGAGCCTTGTGTTCCTGGCGGAGCAGGGGAGGCGTCATGGATTCGCCGATGCGGGTGCGGCCCATGAGGAAGCGCACCGAGCCTTCGAGCACAGTGCCGCTTTCCAGCCTGCCGAGCTCGCGGCGGTCTTCGGTGATGGCGCCGGTGTGGCACACGGCGAAACAGCCGCCGCATCCGTGGCACATATCCTGGAATATGCTGATCTTGCCCGCGAACGAGGCGATGGCCTTATAGGTGCAGATATCGCGGCATTTCCCGCAGGAGACGCACTTTTCCCTGTCCAGCCCGGGCACACGGAGCCAGCTCACGCGGCTCTTCTCGATGGCGGGCGGCAGGAAGAGGTGCAGGTTGGGGGCCTCGGCGTCCGTATCCACGGCGATGAGAGGCGCGTCCCATACCCTTGCGAGGGAAGCGGCGACGCTGGTCTTGCCTGCGCCGCCCTTGCCGCTGGCAATGGCTATTTTCATAGGTTCTCCGCTACTGCTTGTTGGATTCGGTGGCGAAGGGGTACTTGCCGGCAACGTAGTTTTCGATGGCTTCGCCGATGGTGATGCCTTCCACGTCCTGGCAGATCTTGATGCCGGCGGCGGTGAGGGCGTCGAAGGCCTTGGGGCCGACGTAGCCGGAAAGCACCACTTCCACGCCGGCGGCGGCCATGCGTTCGGCGGCCTCGATGCCCGCGCCCATGGCCATCATCTGGGAAGCTCCGTTGTCGATATAGTCCAGCTTGCGTTCGGGCAGTTCCACCACCACGAAGCCGCCGGCACGGCCGAAGCGGGGATCGACCCAGTCTTCAAGGGTGGGGCCTTCGCTGGAAATGGCTATCTTCTGCATGGATATCTCCTTGTATTCGTTAGAGGTATGGCAGGAACAGGCCTCCTGCTCCCGGCGTGCGTGGCGGCATTTGCCTTCGTGTACGGCGTAGCTTCCGCCCTCTATGCGCAGGGCCAGCCCCTCGCTCAGGGCCGTGGCCACCTTGCGCCGGGCCGAGGCGAGAGTGCGCCCGAAGGTGTGGCGCGAGACCAGCATGTGCTGGGCCGCGTCGATGGCAGTGAGGCCTTCCTTGTCGGCAAGGCGAAGGGCTTCCAGCTCGTCCACGCTCAGCGTCACTTCATCGAGCTCGCGGAGGGGTATGCCGCAGGGCTTGAAATAGTTCACGCTGGGCGCGCTGCTCACATAGCGGCAATGTTTCGGGCGAGGCATCCCTGCTCCTTGCTTTCCCGCCGCCGAAGCGCACGGGGATGATTTTGTTTTGCACAAATGAGCATAATACGGAATCGCCGAAGGTCAAGGGGCGGCGTGGCGGATTTTGGGAAAAATTTGTTTCAGAGGCGCGCTGCGAGGGCTCTTGCCGCGGCAGGGGCGAAGCCTTATCCTTGAAGGAAGAAGAACGAAAAGGAGAACGTCATGCCCCTAGTCCTTTCCTACCGCTGGCGCAGGGACCCGGAACATCTTGTCGAGAAGGCTGGCCTCGGCTCTCGAGTGAAGAGCTGGAGCGAGGAGAAGCGTTTCCTCGACGCGCTCGACCGCATGCCTGAATATGAGCTTGGCGATCTCTGTCTCGTCATGGGCGGATTCATGGACGGCATGCTGGGCCGCGCCTACAGGATACTGCCGGAGCTTCCTGCCGTGCTTGGCCCGGGCTTCGACATCTACTACCGCGAGCATGACGACCGCGTGAGCGCACGCCGCCTGCTCCAGCGTTACGGGGCTCTCGGGCGGCGCATCATCCTCATCGGCCACAGCTGGGGCGGGAGCAGTCTGGTGCTCGACGTGGCCGGGCACGCCTCCTGCCGCCACATCCCGGTGACGGCCCTCATCACGCTCGACCCCGTGGCCATGCGCCCGCCGCGCTTCCTGCCCCAGGTGCGCCGCTGGCTGAACATCTATCTGCCCTACGACAAGGCCCGCTGGACGCGCGAGAACAACATCGCCCGGCTCGGCCGCCCGTGGCAGTTCCTCAAACAGGCCGATATCAACTCCGTCCCCACCCAGCTCCGCCACTCCCGCGCCCTCGATATGTACCGCGGCGCCGGCGCGGCGTTCCTTCAGCTGGTGCTGATGGATGAGGGGAGTGATTGAGTGATTGCGGGGAAGGGGGAAGGAAACTTTTGGAAAAGTGTTCCTTCCCCCTTCC
>JAZQMJ010000149.1:0-3520 GCA_045543435.1 Mailhella sp. | reverse complement strand
GGGCCACGAGGGCCTGCATGATCTCTTCGGTGGCCACGCCGAACATGGCGAGGAGGGCATAGTAGCCGGTCACGCCGAGGAGGCCGAGGCCCACGACGAGCATGCCGGTGATGGCGCCGGAATCGAAGGAGATGCCGAGAGCCTTTTCCATGCCCTGTTCAGCGGCGGCGGCAGTGCGCACGTTGGCGCGCACGGACACGTTCATGCCGATGAAGCCGGCGGCGCCGGAGAGCACAGCGCCGAGCACGAAGCCCAGGGCGGTGAGGAAGGACATGAACACGAGCAGGAGAGCGGCCACAACAGCGCCCACGATGGCGATGGTGCGGTACTGGCGGCTCAGGTAAGCCTGAGCGCCTTCCTGGATGGCGCCGGCGATGCGCTGCATGTCGGCGTTGCCGGTGGAAGCGGCAAGGATGGTTTTGGCCGTCTTAGAAGCGTAGAACAGAGCGAAGCCTGCGCACGCGAAGACGATGACCAGAGAAAGGAAAGTCATACATACCCCCGACAGGTAAGTAAAATGTGGAAAAAAATGAAAAAGTCGCGGGCAGGAGGACCTGCCCGATGCTCCCTGTAATTAAGGAACGCTCATGATATAGAAAAAAAGCACAGATGACAAGCTTTGCGCCTTGGCAACAGGGGAGGTACATACTCAAGTCCTTTCCCCGGAGCGCAGGAGACTTTTTTCCGAGCGGAGGAAAAGGGCGGCACTTGCGGCCAGGGCGTCCTCAGGCTAGAATATTGCCGAACTTTTCTGAGGAGTCGCCCATGTCATTAAAACAGCGCCTTGGCTTCACGCAGGAGCCCATCTATGTAATGGACGGCAACGCCTTCCTGTTCCGCGGCTATTTCGCCAATTCCCGCATGACCCGCACCGACGGCTTCCCCACAGGCGCGCTGTTCATCGTGGGCCGCGTGCTCCTCAAGCTCCTTCGCGAAGAGAAGCCCAGCCATTTCGTCTTCATCATGGACGGCCACGGCAAGAATTTCCGCCACGAGCTGTTCCCGCCCTACAAGGCCAACCGCCCTGCTGCGCCGGAAGAGCTGGTCATGCAGATAGAGCCCCTGCAGAAGATGGTGCGCGCCCTCGGCATGAAGGTGGTGGTCTCCGAGAAGTGCGAGGCCGACGACTGCATAGCCAGCCTCGCCGCGAAGTACGGGAAGGAACGGCCCATCGTCATCGTGGGCGTGGACAAGGACCTGCGCCAGTGCCTGACGCCCAACGTGGTCATGTGGGACCCGGCCTCCAAGGAAGAGAAGCTGGTCACGCTGGACTCCTTCCGGGCCGATACCGGCCTTGAGCCCGAGCAGTGGCCCGACGTGCAGGCCCTCATCGGCGATACTTCCGACAACGTGCCCGGCGTGAAGGGCATAGGCGAGAAGACGGCCGAGAAGCTGTTCCGCGATTTCCGCAGTCTGGAAGACGTGCGCGACCGCATGGCCGAAGTGCCGCCCACCATACGCAAGAAGCTGGAAGGCAATGAGGACGCCATGTTCCTCTACCGCGAGCTGACCCGCCTCCACACGGACTGCTGTTCCGTGCCGCTGGACGAGATGGCCGTGGAGGATATGGACGGGGCCGAGGCCCGCACCTTCCTGCGCGAGTTCGAGATGCATTCTCTCCTGCGCGAGCTGGAGAGCCTCATCCGCCAGGGCATAGTCAGGCTGGCCGAAGCTCCCGCCGAAGCCGGAGCGCAGGCCGCTGAGGCCGCGCCTGCCTCTTCCCGCACTGTGCGCGCCGGTTCCCAGCTCTCGCTCTTCGATGCCGCGCCGGCAGTGTCTGCGCTCAATGCTGTGGCCGATGTCTCTGCCCTGCCTTCCTGTGCTGGGCGCGCGGTGGCAGTCACTCCCGCCCCTGTGGTGAACCGCTCTCAGGATCCCGGCCTCTGCGTGGCCGTACGCACGCCTTCCGGAGTGAAGGAACATATTTTCAGCGGAGATCCCCGCGCCCTCGTCGCCTGGGCTTCGGAAGCCGGCCTCATCGTCACGCCGGACCTGAAGCGTCTCCTGCATCAGCACCCCGCGTGGAGCGTCATCGAGTCGGCCCGCTGTTTCGACCTCGGTCTTGCCGCCTACCTTCTCGCTCCTGAAGACCGCGACTACGGCTGGCCCAGCCTTTCCGCCCGCCATGCCGGCAAAGTCGGCCTTCCTCTGGAACGCCCCGGAGCGGTGGCCCTTTCCCTGCAGGAAGAGCAGGCCCGCCGCCTTGAAGAAGCCGGGCTCATGCCGCTCCTCACCCATGTGGAGATGCCGCTCATCCCGGTGCTGGCCTCCATGGAGAAGGCCGGCATCACCATAGACCGCGCCGCGCTCAAGGTCTTTCTCGACGAAGTGCAGGGCGAGCTGGACAGGCTTACCGCGCGCATCTACGAAGAGGCTGGCGAGGCTTTCAATATCCGTTCCGCCCAGCAGATAGGCGACATCCTCTTTAAGAAGCTCGGCCTTTCCAGCGGCAAGTCCACGAGCGGAGGTCAGGCTTCTACGTCTCAGGCTGTGCTGGAAAAGCTTTCCGGCGAACACCCC
This sequence comes from Mailhella sp., assembly GCA_045543435.1. Classification (GTDB taxonomy): domain Bacteria; phylum Desulfobacterota; class Desulfovibrionia; order Desulfovibrionales; family Desulfovibrionaceae; genus Mailhella. The sequence goes on along the minus strand of JAZQMJ010000149.1, from coordinate 1,000 downwards.
GTGGTGGACGCCCTGCTCGAGTACCGCAAGCTGGAGAAGATGCGGTCCACCTATCTTGAGCCGCTTCCCCGTCTCGCCGGGGAGGACGGCCGCATCCATACCACGCTGAACCAGACCGCCACGGCCACGGGCCGCCTTTCGTCCAGCAATCCGAACCTGCAGAACATCCCTGTGCGCGGCGACATGGGCCGCCGCATGCGTACCTGCTTCACCGCAGGGCCGGGCATGAAGCTCATCTCTGCCGACTATTCCCAGGTGGAACTGCGCGTCCTGGCGCATTACTCGAAGGATCCGACCCTTGTGGCGGCTTTCCGCAATGGTGAGGACATCCATACCCGTACTGCCGCGCTCCTTCATGATGTGGAGCCTTCCGAGATAGGTCCGGATGAACGCCGCAAGGCCAAGACCATCAACTTCGGCCTCATCTACGGCATGGGCCCGCGCAAGCTGGCGCAGGATCTTGCCATTCCCATGGCTGAGGCCAAGATGTTCATCGAGCGTTACTTCGCCCGCTTCGCGCATATCAAGGAGTTCTTCGACGGAGTGGAAGAGAGCGCCCGCGAACTCGGCTATGTGACCACGCTTTCGGGCCGCCGCCGCCCCCTGCCGGATATGCATTCCGTGAGCGGGCAGGCCCGCGCCCTTGCCGAGCGTCAGGCCGTGAACACCCTTATCCAGGGCTCTGCCGCCGACCTCATCAAGTTCGCCATGCTGGCCGTGTTCAACGATAAGGAATTGCGCCGCCTCAAGGCCCGCCTCCTGCTCCAGATACACGACGAACTCATCGTCGAAGTGCCGGAAGAGAACGCGCAGGCCGCCGCCGAACGCCTCTCCAGCCTCATGGTGGATACCGCGTCCTGGGGCATCGAACTTGCCGTGCCCCTCGTGGCCGATGCCGGCATAGGCCAGAACTGGGGCGAAGCGCATTAAGAGATTTTTTTCTGGGGGAGGTGGTCTCCCCCCGACCCCCGCCTTTCCGGACCGGGGATTCCCCGGCGGC
>JAZQMJ010000148.1:0-5630 GCA_045543435.1 Mailhella sp. | reverse complement strand
CTGCTCATGGGCGTGGGCGTGGGCGAATGCTTCGTGGCTTCCGATATCCCCGCCTTCCTGCCCTATACCCGTGAAGTCGTTTTCCTCGAAGATGGGGAGATCGCCCGCATCGAAGGCTCGAAATGGGAAGTCTTCTCTCTGAAGGACCTTTCCCCTGTCGCCAAGCAGGTGAGCCATATCCCGTGGGATATGCAGGCCGCCGCCAAGGACGGCTATAAGCATTTCATGCTCAAGGAGATCATGGAACAGCCCCGCGTCGTCACGGACTGCCTCAGCGGCCGTCTGCTCCGCGATGGGGAAGGGCTCCGCGTTTCTCTCCATGAGCTGGACGTTCTTCCCGTGCCCAGCCGTCTGCACATAGTCGCCTGCGGCACGTCGTACAATGCCGGCCTCTGGGGCCGTCAGCTCCTGGAAAACATCGGCGGCATCCCCACCGTACTCGATATCGCCTCCGAGTTCCGCTACCGCGATCCCATCCTCCGTCCGGATGAGGCCGTCATGGTCATCAGCCAGTCCGGCGAGACGGCGGATACGCTGGCCGCCCTCCGCCTTGCCAAGGAAAAGGGCTGCAAGGTTATCGGCCTGTGCAATGTCGTGGGTTCTTCCATCGCCCGTGAGGCCGATGTGGTGATCTACACGCAGGCCGGCCCTGAGATAAGCGTGGCCTCCACCAAGGCCATGTGCAGCCAGATGACGCTCGTTGCGCTCATGGCGGCGTATTACGGCCAGCGCCGTGTCCCTGCCGTGAAGGACGCCGCTCTCCTGCAGGCCCTTGCGGACCTGCCCCAGCTCCTGGCCGCTTCTCTGCCTGCCATGCAGGAGCGAGCCGCCGCTCTGGCCCTGCGCTTCGCTTCTGCCCGCAGTTTCTTCTATCTCGGCCGCGGGCAGTGCCATGCCCTTGCCCTTGAGGGTGCGCTCAAGCTCAAGGAGCTTTCCTATATCCATGCTGAAGGCTACGCTTCCGGCGAGATGAAGCATGGCCCTATCGCTCTCATCGACCCGCAGTTCCCGACCTTCGCTCTGGCTCTGGACGATGAGCTTTACCCGAAAGTGAAGTCCAATATCCAGGAAGTCCTGGCCCGGCAGGGACGCGTCATAGCCCTCGTCCAGGAAAGAGGCGGGAAGGCTCCCGACCTCGCTGTGGAAGAGCAGTGGGTGCTTCCTGAAGCTCACCCCGTAGCGGCGAGCTTCCTTGCTCTGCCTGCTCTCCAGCTGTTCAGCTACTGTGTGGCTGACTACCTTGGAAAGGACGTGGATCAGCCTCGCAATCTGGCAAAGAGCGTGACTGTGGAATAATGGACTGCCGAAGACTTCTGCGCGCCTGACGGGCAGAGGTCGCTGGTGCAGTGCCGTAACGTTTATGGAGTTGCCATGAATGCTAAGCTGAAAGAGAAGATCAAGAGCAATCAGTTCGTTGTGAACTACGGACGGATGTGGCCTTTCGTGAAGCCCATCTGGGGCATCGCTCTGCTTTCTCTGCTCATATGTATCCCCGTGGGCGGTCTGGATGCGGCCATCGCCCTGTTCCTCAAACCCTACACCGACGTCGTGGTGGTGGGGAAGAACATGGAAGCCCCGTGGTTCATCCCCATCCTCATCGTGGGCTTCACCACTGTTCAGGGTCTGCTGAATTTCGGCAGCGCCTACCTCAATACCTGGGTGGGCGGCAAGCTTACCATGGCCGTGCGCAGAAGGCTTTTTGCAAAGCTCATGGTGATGGAGCCTGCGTTCTTCGATAGAAGCACCTCTGGCGAGGTGATGTTCCGCTTCAATCAGGACGCGGAACTTGCCTGTGCCGGCCTGCTGTCGAATCTCAAAAGCTTCATCACGCGAATCTGTTCTTCTGTGGCCCTCGTATGCGTACTGCTGTACAACTCCTGGCAGCTCTCCATCGTGGCCATCTTCATCCTTGTGGTGGCCATCGCACCTCTGACCAAGGTCAAGAAGCTGCTGAAGGGGCTTGTCGCGAAAGACACCAACTGCATGGCCCAGCTGAACACCTCGTACAACGAGACGTTCGCCGGCAACCGCACTATAGCCGCCTATAATCTGCAGGAACGCCAGAAAGAAGCTTTCGAAGGCATCCTGCAGGACAGGTTCAACCTTATGGTGGCCATGACCCGCCGTACGGCATGGCTCTCCCCCTTCATGCATTTCGTCATCTCCATAGGTCTCGGCCTTGCCATCGCCTATGGCAGCTGGCTCATCGTGCAGGGAAGCATCACTCCCGGCAACTTCGTCTCCTTCCTCACGGCTCTGCTCATGCTTTATACCCCGCTGAAGAACATCAGCAACGTAGCCGTCTCCGTTCAGCATTCCTTCATGGCCATCGAGCGAGTGTTCAATATGCTCGACCGGCCGGACAGACTTGTCGACAAGGAAGAGCCGAAGCAGCTTGAAGGCGTGAAGCAGGGCATCACGTTCGAGAACGTCAGCTTCGCCTATACCCGTGGCGTGCCTGTTCTCAGCAACGTCAACCTCGATGTCAAAGTCGGCGAGATGATAGCCCTCGTGGGCAATTCCGGCGGCGGCAAGAGTACGCTGGTGAGCCTTGTGCCCCGCTTCTACGATGTGCTGAAAGGCAGCATCAAGATCGACGGCGTGGATATCCGCGACCTCAGCCTGTACGACCTGCGCCAGAACATTGCCGTGGTCTTCCAGGACAACTTCCTCTTCGACGGCACCATCAAGGAGAATATCCTTCTCGGCAAGCCCGATGCCACGGATGAAGAAGTGGCAAAGGCGCTTGAGAGCGCCTGCCTCACGGACTTCATCAAGACTCTGGACAAGGGGGTGGAGACCTATATCGGCGAACGCGGCATACTGCTTTCCGGCGGCCAGAAACAGCGCGTGGCCATTGCCCGCGCCTTCCTGAAGAATGCGCCCATCGTCATCCTCGACGAAGCGACTTCCGCGCTCGACAACAAGTCCGAAGAGATCGTGCAGAGAGCTATCGACAACCTCATGAAGGACAAGACTGTGTTCGTCATCGCGCACCGCCTGTCCACTGTGAAGAACGCCAACCGCATCGCGGTCATCAATGAAGGCAAGCTGGCTGAACTCGGGACCCATGATGAACTCATGAATATTCCCAACGGCCTTTACAGCACTCTGTATAATATGCAGTTCAAGGCGCCGAACGAAGCGGCCTGACACTGCAGGAAATGAGAACGGAAGCCCCTTCCTCGCATGAGGAGGGGGCTTTTGCTGTATGGAAGCAGGGAGAATATTCTGCGCCTCTGCATCATTGAGGAAGGATTCGGTGTTTACATTTTTGTCACATTAAAAACACTTTTTTATGAAATCTTTGCAAAAATGTTATCTTTTCTTGACTTTTCAAGCTGATACCGTATCTTCGGGACTGTGGAAACGGATTTTCCCGTTATGCCTTCTCCCGCATGCCGGTTCTGCCGAACCTGGCTTTTTTCCACGCTGTCATGAACCTTTTCCTAACGGAGTTTTATATCATGTCGAAGATCAGGATAGGTATCGTCGGTTACGGCAACCTCGGCCGAGGCGTTGAACTTGCCGTCGCCGCCAACCCCGATATGGAACTTGCGGCAGTCTTCTCCCGCCGCGATCCTGCCTCTGTGAAGATCCTTACTGAAGGCGTTCCTGTCTGCGCCCTGTCCGATATCGAGAGCTGGAAGGGCAAGGTCGACGTCATGGTCCTCTGCGGCGGCAGTGCTACCGATCTGCCCCGTCAGACCCCGGAACTTGCCGCGATGTTCAACGTGGTGGACAGCTTCGACACCCACGCCAGGATACCCGAGCACTTTGCCGCAGTGGATGCCGCCGCTCGTCCTGCCGGTACTGTGGGCATCATCTCCGTGGGCTGGGACCCCGGCATGTTCTCGCTGAACCGCCTTTACGCTGAATGCATCCTGCCTCAGGGCAAGGACTATACGTTCTGGGGCCGCGGCGTGTCTCAGGGGCATTCCGATGCCACCCGCCGCGTGAAGGGTGTGAAGGACGCCCGCCAGTACACTGTGCCCGTGGAAGCCGCCATGGACGCCGTGCGTTCCGGCTCCTGCCCTGAACTCACTACCCGTCAGAAGCATCTGCGCGAATGCTGGGTCGTGGCCGAAGAAGGTGCGGATCTCGCCGCCATCGAGAACGAGATCAAGACTATGCCCAACTATTTCGCGGACTACGATACCACGGTGAACTTCATCTCGCAGGAAGAGCTGGACCGCGACCATAAGGGCATCCCGCACGGCGGCTTCGTCATCCGCACCGGCAATACCGGTGTGAACGGCGAGACCGGCCATATCATCGAATATTCCCTGAAGCTGGGCTCTAACCCCGAATTCACGTCGAGCGTTCTTGTGGCCTATGCCCGTGCCGCCTTCCGCCTCGCCCAGAAGGGACACTGCGGCGCCAAGACTGTGTTCGATGTGGCTCCCGCACTCCTCTCTCCCCGCGATCCTGCCGATCTGCGCGCCCATCTGCTCTAGCAGGTCAGAGTTTTGCCTTAGTCCTCCTTGTCCGGCGGTGCTGATATCGTTCACACAGCCGGAAAAAAGCCCCGGTGTCATGGTAACACCGGGGCTTTGCTGTCTGCGGACAGAATCATAGGGATACGAGTTTCAGCACGGCGACTCCGATGCTGGCCAGGACGAGGCCCAGCAGAAGGATGAGCCCGTGTGCGACGAGTACGCGGTCGCCCTCCTTGCGGGCGCGCAGGATATAGGCAAGAAGCGTCGCGGCCGAGACAGCGGCGAGGGAAAAGATGAGGATGATCCAGCCAGACATAGGTACTCCGTTGAGGTCTGCCGATATCCTACACCACAGAGGCTGGGCAGGGGAAGAGGCGCGGTTTCGGCGCTGTGCGCCGATTCTTCCTTGACGTGAGCCGCGCGCTTCGCGATATTAGGGAATCACCCCTTGGAGGATTCGTCATGGAACATACGGAAGTCGGCGTCATCATCCTTACTTATAACGACTGGCAGAACACGCTGGCCTGCCTTGAATGCGTGCATGCGCAGAGCGACCTGCCGCGCCGCATCGTGGTGTGCGACAACGGCTCCGACAACGACGTGGCGGACCGCATCCTCGAGGGCTGGAGCCGCATAGCCGAGAAGTACGGCCTTGAAGAGCCCGTGGAAGCCTATGGCTCCGACGTGGCCGGCGGCCAGCTCGTGCTCCTGCGTCTTGAAGAGCCTGAGACTCTTGCCGGCGCCATGAACACCGGCATGCGTTTCCTGCTTTATGATCGCGACTGCCACGCCTTCTGGCTCCTTCGCAACGACGCCCGCCCCGAATCCTTCGCGCTGGCGGCTCTCCTGCGTCACCTCGACGACGAAGATCTCAAGCTTCCCATCGGCATGGTGGGCTCTACCCAGCTCGTGGGCGATTCCGATATCCTCGAATGTGCTGGCGGCGGCCGCTGGAGCCGCTGGACCGGCCATCAGATACCGCTGGACAAGGGCCTCGAACGTCACGGCCTTTCCGACCGCAAGGAAATAGCCCAGAAGCTGGACTACGTTTCCGACGCCTCCTGCCTCATCACCCGCGATATGGCGGAAAAGATAGGTCTTTTCGACGAACGCTTCAGCGGCTTCTATGAAGATGTGGAATACGGCATACGCGCCAAGAAGGCCGGTTTCGCCCTGAACTGGGCTCCCGGG
>JAZQMJ010000147.1:0-6708 GCA_045543435.1 Mailhella sp. | reverse complement strand
GCCTGCAACGAATGTCATGCGCCGCATAATCTGCTGGCCAAGATACCGTTCAAGGCTAAAGAAGGCATACGCGACTTCATAGGCAACGTGCAGGGCAAGGAAGCCCCTCTGCTGGCGAACTTGGAAACGCGCAATGTCGTACAGGCCAACTGCATGTCCTGCCACAAAGTCACTAATCAGGATGTGATGATGGCGAAGCCTTACTGCGTGGACTGCCACCGCGGCATGGCACATCAGAAGAAAACCCCGGTCAGCTTCAGGGAGGCGGCGGATGAATAAGACCACCATGTTCATGATGGGCGCGGCCCTCGTCTGCGCCATGGCCAGCACGGGCTGCCAGGACGAATACGAAGTCAAGACTCCTTCGTACAAGACCGGCCTTGCTACCGATACTCTTTCTGCGGCACCTTTCGAAAAGGTGTTCCCCCGCCAGTACGCCTCCTATCGCCAGAATGACGAATCGTCCGTCATGACGGAATACAAGGGCTCCGTGCCTTTCCAGAAGCACAGCGACGATCCGCTTCCCAAGGGTTTCTCCAAGAACCAGCCCTACCTGAAGAACCTGTGGCTGGGCTATCCCTTCTCCTATGAATACAACGAGGCGCGCGGCCACACCTATGCCGTGCACGACATCCTCGAGATCGACCGCATCAACCGCTACCATCCCGAAGGCAAGGGCAACATGCCCACCACCTGCTGGAACTGCAAGACCCCCAATATCACGCAGTGGGTGAAGGAAGGCGGCGACAAGGTGTGGAGCAAGGACTTCAACGAGTACCGCCAGAAGGTGGACCCGATGAACGAGAGCATCTCCTGCGCCACCTGCCACGACACCGCCAACATGGAACTCAAGCTGTACTCCGTACCTCTGCAGGACTGGCTCAAGCGTTCCGGCAAGGACTGGGCCACCCTTTCCCGCAACGAGAAGCGTTCTCTCGTCTGCGGCCAGTGCCATGTGGAATACTACTTCCAGCATAAGGACCACGGCCCCGCCGCCAAGCCCGTGTTCCCGTGGGACAACGGCTTCGATCCTGAAGAGATCTACGCCTACTACAACACCAAGGGCGCGAAGGGCGGCCAGTTCGTGGACTTCAAGCATGCCGTTTCCGGCGTGAACATCCTCAAGGCCCAGCATCCTGAATACGAATTCTGGCAGGACGGCCCCCACGGCGCCGCCGGCGTTTCCTGCGCCGACTGCCACATGGAATACAAGAAGCAGGACGGCAAGAAGGCCTCCAGCCACTGGTGGACCGCTCCGCTCAAGGATCCCGACCTCACCGCCTGCCGCACCTGCCACAGCGACAAGACTGCTGAATTCCTGAAGGGCCGCGTGCTCGATACCCAGGAAAAGACCTACCGCCAGCTCCTGAAGGCTCAGGAAAACAGCGTGCGCGCCCACGAAGCCGTGCGCCTCGCCAACGAGTTCGTCGGTGAAAAGAACGCCGACTTCGAAGCCATCATGGCCGAAGCCCGCGAAATGGTGCGCAAGGGCCAGTTCTTCTGGGATCTCGTCTCCGCCGAGAACAGCGTGGGCTTCCACAACCCCACCAAGGCCCTCGACACGCTCATGAGCTCCTCCGAGTACAGCCTGAAGGCCGTGGACCTCTGCAAGAAGGCCACCAACTACGGCATCGCTCCCGCTCTCGAAGGCGATATCAAGCAGCTCGTGCCGCCCATCAAGGCCCACAGCCGCAAGCTGCAGCAGAGCGCCGAACACCTCGCCAGCCATAAGTGGCTCTCCTACCTGCCCCAGCTCCCCGAAGCCGACAAGGTCTGGGAAGGCAACAAGCGAGTGAAGTAAGAGTTTGATTGAGAATTGCGGGGGAAGGGAAGAACTTTCTGGAGAAAGGCTTTCTCCCCCCTCCCCCCGAACCCCCATCCCATCTTCCAAAGACTTTTGATTAGTGAAGCCCCGCTGGCCGTTTGGTCGGCGGGGCTTCGTGCTTCTATCATTGCAAGAGAGCTAGAAAGTTGCTATCCTTTGAAAGAATTGTCCTTCTTTTTAGATAGAGAGCGCCATGACACCTAAAATTTCCGTCATCATCCCTTTCTATAATGTCGAAAAATATTTTGCCGAATGCCTCGACAGCGTGCTTGCCCAGTCCTACTCGAATCTCGAGATCATCTGCGTGGATGACTGCGGCACGGATGGCTCCCGGGCTATTGCCGACAGCTATGCCGCCAGGGACAGCCGTATCAGGATACTGACCTTCGATGGCAACAAGGGCATAGGCCCGGCACGCAATGCCGGCATGGACGCTATGACGGGGGACTATTTCTTCTTCCTCGACTCTGATGACATCCTTACGGAAAACGCCATCGAGACCCTGTACGAGACCTTGGTTCGTACGGGGGCAGATATGGTGGCAGGCCGCTACGAGGCCTTTGCCGATGAGAATCTCCCTGAACTGCGTTCTTCGGTGCGCCGCCTCACTTCGACCTTCTCCCTTACCCATGATTCTGATGTGAAGGTCGATATCCATAATTTTCAGAACATGCTGGATGCCTCTTACGGCGTCGTCTGGGGCAAGCTTTACTCGACCAAGTACATGCGCCGCAAGAACATCCGCTTCCACGACAGCAATATCCTTCATGAGGACAAGGGCTTCTGGCTCAAGTGCATCGGTTCCCTGCCGCATTATGCCAGCACGAGCAAGGTGGTGCTGCGCTACCGCATCCGCGCCAATTCCAGCATGACCAATGCTACGAAGGAACAGAAAAATCAGCGCAAGCTCGACATACGCCTCTCCGTGAAGGACGGCATAAAGCATCTCTATGCCATGCACAGCCATTTCGTGGCTCGCGAACTCCATAAGCAGACGCGGAGCCACCACTCCTACGCGCTCCAGCTCAACAGCAGCTATCTCGGCGGCCTGCTCCACCTTCGCTGGTATGAGCATGAGAAGTATGTAGGCATCTTTTTCATAGAGCTCTACCGCGAAAAGATACGCCGCGACGGCATAAAGATATATCGCCTCCTTGGTATAGTTCTGCGAAAGAAACGCATCTTCCAAATGGGGCAGAAAACAGCCATACTGCTTTCCGCTCTTGAAACTATCCTGTGTTAACGCAAGAATGCCTCGTTGACTGCGAGGCATTTCTTTTTCAGATCACCCATTTCCGCAGTGCCGCCGCAGGGGTGCGGAGCGCACCAAGGCGGCCTGCGAAATATGGGGGTCTGGGGGAGATTATCTCCCCCAGAAAAATCTCTCTTCCTTAACATATGTCCGAATCCATCTTCCATCTCCACTCTGCGTTTTCTCCCATGGGCGACCAGCCTGCCGCCATCGACGAGCTGGTCTCGAATCTCGATGCCGGCATACGCGATCAGGTCCTGCTTGGCGTCACGGGTTCGGGCAAGACCTTCACCATGGCGAACGTCATCGCGCGCACGAACAGGCCTGCGCTCATCCTCGCCCACAACAAGACGCTGGCCGCCCAGCTCTACGGTGAGTTCCGCGCCCTGTTCCCGAAGAACGCGGTGGAGTATTTCGTCAGCTATTACGACTACTACCAGCCCGAAGCCTACGTTCCTTCCTCGGACACCTATATCGAGAAGGACTCCGCCATCAACGACAATATCGACAAGCTGCGCCATGCCGCCACGCACGCGCTGCTCACGCGGCGCGACGTCATCATCGTGGCTTCCGTCTCCTGCATCTACGGCCTCGGCTCGCCGGAGTACTACGCGCGGCTCATCATCCCGGTGGAGGAGGGGCAGAACGTGTCCATGGAGAGCGTCATCGGCCGCCTCGTGGACATACAGTACACCCGCAACGACTACGACTTCCACCGCGGCACTTTCCGCGTGCGCGGCGACGTGCTGGAGATAATCCCGGCCTACGAGGACGAGAAGGCCCTGCACATCGAATTCTTCGGCGACGAGATTGACGCCATACGCGAGATAGACCCGCTCACCGGCGAGGTGCTGGGCCGCGTGCCCAAGACTGTCATCTACCCGGCCAGCCACTACGTTTCCGACCGCGACAACCTCATCCGCGCCATGGGCGACATACGCGACGAACTGCGCGAACGCCTCATCGAGTTCCAGGGCTCGAACCGCCTGCTCGAAGCCCAGCGCCTTGAACAGCGCACCCAGCTCGACCTCGAGATGATGGAGGAGCTCGGCTACTGCAACGGCATCGAGAACTCCTCCCGCCACCTCGACGGCCGCGTGCAGGGCCAGCCGCCCGCCACGCTCCTCGACTATTTCCCCAAGGATTTCCTGCTGTTCGTGGACGAATCGCACATGAGCATCCCTCAGGTGGGGGCCATGTTCAAGGGCGACCGCTCGCGCAAGAACACGCTGGTTGACTACGGCTTCCGTCTGCCCTCGGCGCTGGACAACCGCCCCCTGCAGTTCGCGGAGTTCGAAGAGCGCATAGGCCAGAGCATCTTCGTTTCGGCCACGCCGGGCCGCTGGGAGCTGGACCGCTCCGCCGGGCTCGTGGTGGAGCAGGTCATCCGCCCCACCGGGCTCGTGGACCCGCCCGTGGAGATACGCCCCGTGAAGGGCCAGATGGACGACCTGCTCGGCGAGTGCAAGGCCCGTGCCGCCCGGGGCGAGCGCGTGCTCGTGACCACGCTGACCAAGCGCATGGCCGAGGACCTCACGGAATATTTCAACGAGATGGGCGTCTCCTCGCGCTACCTCCATTCGGATATCGACACCCTTGAGCGCATCGCCATCATCAAGGCCCTGCGCGCCAAGGAATTCGACGTGCTCGTGGGCATCAACCTCCTGCGCGAAGGACTCGACATCCCTGAAGTCTCGCTCGTGGCCATACTCGATGCGGATAAGGAAGGCTTCCTGCGCTCCACCGGCGCGCTCATACAGACCTTCGGCCGCGCCGCGCGAAACGCCGGGGGCCGCGTCATCCTCTATGCCGACCGCGTGACGGCCTCCATGAAGGCCGCCATGGACGAGACCGAACGCCGCCGCGCAAAACAGCTGGCCTACAACGAAGAGCACGGCATCGAGCCGAAGACTGTCCTGAAATCCCTCGAAAATCCGCTGGACAATCTTTACGGGAAGGACGAAGAAGGGAAGACCAAGCGCGGCAGGAGCAAGGCCGACGCCCGTGCCGACAAGGGCAAGGGGCGAGGCAAAAAGAAGGAAGCCGCGCCGGAAGCTCCGGCCCCGCAGAGCCCGGCGGATATCGCCAAGCTCATCACCGAACTCGAAAAGGCCATGCGCGCCGCCGCCAAACAGCTCGAATTCGAACAGGCCGCCGAATACCGCGACAGGATAAAGGCTCTGCGCGAACGGCTGTATGTGAGCGGCGAGTAAGATTTTTTTCGGGGGGAATGATTCCCCCCGAACCCCCTCATTTCGCAGAGCCGCCTTGGCCGTGCTTCGCACTTCCTGCGGCGGCTCTGCGGAATAAGGCGATTCGAAAGATTCAGGCCGTGCGCCCCACACAGGCCGCCTTTGAAAGCAGAGTATCATTCACCATGGACCATAAGAAAAATTTCCTCAGCGGCATGCGCGACGGCATACCCATCGCGCTGGGCTATTTCGCCGTGTCGTTCTCTCTGGGCATAGCCTGCCGCAACATAGGCATGACGGCAGTCGAGGCCACTGTCATGAGCCTGACCAATCTCACCTCGGCGGGCGAGTTCGCCGCGCTGAGCATCATCGTGGCAGGCGCGGGCTACTGGGAGATGGCTCTTTCCCAGCTGGTCATCAACCTGCGCTACATGCTCATGTCGGCGGCCCTTTCGCAGAAGCTGGCCCCGGAAACGCCGTTCTACCATCGGCTTCTGGTGGGCTACGGCGTGACGGACGAGATATTCGGCATTTCCGTCAACGTGCCGGGCAGGCTGGACCCGTTCTACACCTACGGGGCTGTGGCCGTGGCTTCGCCGGGCTGGGCGCTGGGCACATGCCTCGGCGTGGTGCTGGGCAACGTGCTCCCGGACCGCGTGGTGGTGGCCCTCAGCGTGGCGCTGTACGGCATGTTCCTTGCCATCGTGGTGCCTCCGGCGAAGAAGGACAGGGTGCTTGCCCTGCTGGTGCTGGTCTCCATGGCGGCAAGCTGGGCCTTCCCGCTGGTGCCCTTCCTCGCCGGCATTTCCGGCGGCATGAAGATAATCATACTCACGGTGCTTATTTCCGCCGTCGCCGCCGTGCTCTTCCCCGTGCGCGAGGAGAAGGCCGAAAACGCCGAAGCGGAGGCCAGCCATGAGTGAGACCTATATCTATATCGCCGTGATGGCCGTGGTGACGTACCTCATCCGCGTACTGCCGCTCACGCTCATACGCCGCGAGATAAAGAACGTCACCCTGCGTTCCTTCCTCTATTATGTGCCCTATGTGACCCTCTCCGTCATGACCTTCCCGGCCATGATGGAATCCACCGGCTCCCAGTGGTCCGGCCTCGCCGCCTTCATCGCCGCCGTGATACTCGCCTGGCGCGGCTTCAGCCTCTTCAGCGTGGCCGTGGCCGCCTGCGTGCTGGTCTTCGTCATAGAGCTGTTTATCTGTTAGGATAGTTGAGAAGATATGAGGGGGCGGAGGAAACTTTTTGGAAAAAGCTTTCCTCCGCCCCCTCAAACTCCCCCACCTCCTTCCAAAACTTTTTATTTGGGAAAGTCTGAAGGGTGAAGTGTGAAAGAAAGCCCCGCCGGTCACAGGACAGCGGGGCTTCGCTCATTAAAAAGCTTTGGAGAAGTGGTAAAAATAATATCATTGCCATCTGCAATCGC
>JAZQMJ010000146.1:0-2627 GCA_045543435.1 Mailhella sp. | reverse complement strand
TCACCAGCCTCAGCCAGCTCAGGCTGGACGGCGAAGGCCAGCTTGAAAAGCGCAATGCCCTGGATACGCTCGGCCACAGGATAGCCGACGCCTTCCGCTCCCTTTCCGCCGCAGGGCGCACGGCCATCACCGCCCGCAACGTGGAGCTGTTCACCGCCCTGCAGAAGGCCGTGACCGAAAGCACGCACCATGAAGTATCCCTCGCGCGCGAGGCCGGCGGCAGGCTTGAAGCCGCGCTGGACAGACTGCAGAACCGCGTGGACAGGAATGCCCTCTTCAGCAAGATGAAAAGCGAGATCACGGGCGACCCGCGCTTCGCCAAACTGCCCAAGAGCTCACAAAAGGCCTTCGAGCAGGCCCTGCAGAACATGGCCAACATCTATGTCGGCGCAGAGCCCTCGCAGTGGAAAGCCTGCGCCGACTCCCTGAAATGGGCCTTCTTCGGCGAACAGCCCGCCGGGCTGGACCTCGCCAGGGGCATGGAAAAATTCACCGAAAGCCTCAGGACAGGATTCCTGAAGCCCGGCCAGCAGAAGCATATCAAGGAAGGATTCCACGACCTCATCTTCACCGATCTCAATCGCCAGTGCATCCGGCAGATAGGAGACTTCCCCACGCCCCCCGGCATGGGCGACGACTACTACAAGGACGCACTGCGCAGTGTGCTGGGCGACGAGCATAAGGATCTCATGCCCTTCGTGAGCACTGTCATCTCCCAGAACGGCCTTGGCACTCTGGCCATGCAGCTCCCCATAGAAAGCGGGCACGACATCTACCGCAGCCTCCACGCCTGCCAGACCGGCATGGCTTCGGACTTGTCCCGCATGGACGTGGCTGTGCGCCGCGAGGGAAACGAACTTGTGGTGGAAGCCAGATACGACAGCGGGTTCCGCGTTGACGGCATAGCCGGGAAATCCGTCTCCCAGCTCTCCACAGCGACCATGCGCATAGACCTCGCCGCCGAACCCGAACGCCATGTGGTTGACGGCAAGGAAGTGCTCATCCCGCAGTTCAGGCTGGAGAACGTGGGCACGGCCTTCAACAACCCCCTGGACATCGTGAAGGCCGACCCGCGCTTCCGGGCACTGCCCGAATACTCACAGGACGCCCTCCTCAAGGCGCTGGGCAGCGTAAACCCCGACGAAGCCAGGATGCAGAGGCTGAAGGACGACTTCTTCGGCCTCAGTACCGGCGATATGCGCAAGGTCGACGCCGAGTTCACCAGGGAGCTGCGGAATGAATTCCTGAAGCCGAGCCAGCAGAAGCACTTCATGGAGAACGGCTTCTTCGACAACTTCGGCAAGGACATGGCGCGGGGCACCGTATCCGCCCTCAACGGCCAGCCCGTTCCCCGCAGCCAGAGCCACGTATTCTATGAGAACCTTTTCCGGAACGCCCTGCCGGAAGAGCATCACCAGCTCATCCCCTTCATCAGCATGATGTGCTCGCAGGCCGGGCTCGACTCTGCGAAAGTGGTCCTGCCCTACCTTTCCGGACTCTTAGACGACAAGATCCCCCAGCACCTCATGGAAGCAAACCTCTTCCCGCCGAATGGAACGGATTCCCACTCCATGAGCATGACCATTGAAGGAGCCCGGGTAACCCTGAAGGACGACTTCGTGTATCGCTTCGCCTACATAGACAAAGACATGTGGCAGGACGGCGACCCCATCCCGCTGGCCATCAAGGGCAGCGCCACCATGGTCATCGACCTCGACGGCATAATCGAGGTCGAAGCAGTGGACGGCAAGGACGTGCTCCTGCCCCAGTTCCGCATCGAGAACTGCGAAGCCCGGTTCATTCCCGGAGAAGCGAGCTACCTCGGGGCAGACTAACCTGAGGCGACAACGCAAACTGAGCAGAAAGGCCGCTCCCTCATCCCGAGGCGGGCGGCCTTCTTCTCTGCCTTCGCCGGAAAAGCGGCACGGCGAGAGCCGCCCCCGGCAGACCTCCCCTTTTTCCAGATTTAACTTGCCCCACGCGCCGCCAGACGCTAAGACAGGAAAAATTCTTGGAAAAAGGAACGCCTATGTCCCACATACCTGCTCCCCCGCCCTCCTGCCCCGGCGGCGACGGCCCGGAAAACAATTACGGCATCAAGGGCTCGCCCATGGGCGGCTGGCTCGTCATATTCATCGCCATGTACGTCATCAGCGCGGCGCAGGGCCTGCTCGGCCTGTACCCTGCCTTCATGGCCGCCTTCCAGCTGCCTGAGTTCGCGTTCGAGTTCCTCGGCATCGTGAGCGTCATCGGCCTGTGGAACGTGTTCATCTTCTACTGCATGATACAGGTGATACTGCAGAAGCCGAACGCCGTGCGCCTCACCAAGATCATGCTGCTCACCGGCCCTGTCATCGCCCTGCTCACGCCCATGCTCGGCGTCATCGCGGCGACTTCCACCATACCGGACGCCCAGCTCGACTTTGAGCTCGTGAAGAAAGTCTACACCGCCGAAGTGGCCGGGCAGATAAGCGGCATGGTCCTGCTTTCCGCCATCTGGTACCGCTACTTCTGCGTGGCCAAGCGAGTGAAGGCCATCTGGGGCAAGTACATGTAAGCCCCGGCCAGCCGGAAAAAGCCTATGAAAAAAGGCCGTCTAAGTCGGATCGTAGCCATGTCGTTCTGTG
>JAZQMJ010000145.1:0-7420 GCA_045543435.1 Mailhella sp. | reverse complement strand
TTTTTGAAGACTTTGCCCTCGCGGGTCTCGGCGGCGACGAGGTTCCAGAGCCAGCAGTCCTTGGTCTGGCCTATGCAAGTCGGATCGTAGCCATGTCGTTCTGTGAGCCAAGGAGTGGGCAAATGATGTTGTCTTCCTAAGACCGCTTGGCCTCCGACTTCTTTTTGAAGACTTTGCCCTCGCGGGTCTCGGCGGCGACGAGGTTCCAGAGCCAGCAGTCCTTGGTCTGGCCTATGCGGTGGATTCGGCCGAAGCGCTGTTCGAGGCGGTTTGGGTTCCACGGCAGGTCGTAGTTCACCATAAGGTGCGCCCGCTGGAGGTTGAGGCCTTCGCCTGCGGCATCCGTGGCGATGAGGATGCGCACGTCCTTGTCCTGCTTGAAGCGTTCCTCCACCTTGCGGCGTTCGTCGCGGAGCATTCCGCCGTCGATGACCACCACGGCTTCCTCACTGCCGAGGAGCGAGCGAATCTTGCCCGTGAGGTAGCGGAGCGTGTCGCGGTGTTCTGTGAAGATGATGAGCTTTTCACGGGAGCCGTCGGTGTCGAACATGCACTCATCGTCCTGGAGCAGGCCGGAGAGTTCTTCCCATTTGCGGTCTTTGCCGCTGGCGCGCACACGGGCGGCCATGGCTTCCAGCTCCTTGAGCATGGCTATTTCCGCTTCCAGTTCCGCGATGGTGGACGCGGCACTGGCGCGGTCGGCCACCTGCTCTTCGGCTTCTTCCAGTTCGGCGGAGGGCAGGTCGTCGTCATCGAACTCCGCGTCGGCAAGGTCGAGAACGGCGTGATCTCGCTCCCACATCTGGGCGCGCTGGCCGAGGCGTTCTTCCTCTAGGCGGCGTTCAAGGCGTTCCTTGCGGCGGCGCAGTGACTGGAAAATGGCTTCCGGAGAGGACGCGAGGCGTCGCTGGAGAATGGTGAGCGCGAAGCCCACGGTGGTGCGGCGTTCGTTGTTCAGCTTGTCCGCGCGGTTGAATTCGTTCTCCACGTACTCGGTCACGGCCTTGTAGAGTTCGGCTTCCTGCGGCGAGAGGCTGTAGTCCACCGTGGCAGCGTGGCGGTCGGGGAAGAGTTTAGAGCCGTCAAACTTCAGGAGTTCTTCCTTCACTAAGCGGCGCATGACATCCGACACGTTGACGGACTGCGCCCCCGTGCGGGCCGCGCCGCCGAAGCGGTCCTGATCCACCAGCGCGAGGAAGAGCTGGAAGTCTTCTTCCTTGCCGTTGTGCGGCGTAGCGGTAAGCAGGAGGAAGTGCCGCGTGATGCTGGAAAGCAGGCGGCCGAGCTGGTAGCGGCGCGTCATTTTCACGTCGCCGCCCCAGACCGTGGCGGACATCTTGTGGGCTTCGTCGCAGACTATCAGGTCCCAGTCGGTGACGCGGAGTTTGTCGAGCAGGCTTTCGTTGCGGGCCAGCTTGTCGAGCCGCGCAATGGCGAAGCCCGTTTCCTGAAACACGTTGCCGGAAGCGGCGGCTTCGATGCGCTCGTTGCTGAGTATCTCGAAGCGCAGGTGGAACTTGCGGAAAAGCTCGTCCTGCCATTGTTCGGCCAGCGAACCAGGGCTGACGATGAGACAGCGCTTAAGGTCGCCGCGCGCGATAAGCTCCTTGATGAACAGGCCGGTCATGATGGTTTTGCCCGCACCGGGGTCATCCGCAAGGATGTAGCGCAGGGGCAGGCGGCCCAGCAGTTCCTGATAGACGGCGGAAATCTGATGCGGGAGCGGCTCCACGTCGGACGTGTGGACGGCGAGATACGGGTCGAAGAGGTGGGCGTAGTGGATGCGCCACGCCTCGGACGCAAGGCGGAGCTGTGCGCCGTCGGCATCGAAGCTCCACGGCAGTTCGGCCTTCTGGAGCGTGAGCGAGGGCTCGTCTTCCCGATAGAGAAGACGTGTGCCCGGCGTGCCCCGGCTGTCCTTGTAGGTGATGTCCAGAACGGCGTTGCCGTACCACTGGGCCGCCACGATAGTTACGGCTTCCTGCGGCGCGATGCCGAGAACACTGCTGCCGACGGTGAGTTCTTCAAGCTTTGCCATAGAGCCTCCTTTCGGGGATGGAGGCTCCCTTCCTGTATGTTTCCAACGAGTTATCTCTGCTGACCATGCCGTTATCCCTTGGGAATACGCCCGCCGGCCTTGCAGAAAGGTGTACTTTCTTGCAAGGGGAAAATTGGGAGGATGCTGGTAGGCCAGTCAGAAGAGGCGGAGTTGTAACTTTGCCAGATTTATGGCAAAAATGGAGTGCTAAACTTTGCGCTCACGGCTTGCAAGAAAGTACACTTAGCTACAGAAATCCTTAACTATTCTCCTTTTCATCCGCTGGTATTCTCTTTGCATGGTAGCGGAATGTGGAGAGCGGCATCCCGCAATTTTTCGCGGCCTGCGTTCCGGAAATCTTTCCTTCGTTCCATAGCGAAACCATGCGGGCGAAATTCTCCGGCAGGGGGCGGGCTTCGCGTCCGAAGCGGACACCGCGAGCCTTCGCCGCCGCGATTCCTTCGGCCTGCCGCTGGCGTATGTTTTCGCGTTCCTTCTGGGCTACAAAGGACAGCAGTTGAAGAACAAGGTCGGCTATCAGCGTGCCTAGGAGGTCTTTGGCACAGCGTGTGTCGAGAAGCGGCATATCGAAGACCAGAATGTCCACCTTCTTTTCGCGCGTCAGGATGCGCCACTGTTCCTGAATCTCTTCGTAGTTGCGCCCCAGCCGGTCTATGCTCGTAATGCAGAGCTGGTCGCCGGGGCGCAGTTTTTTCATCAATGCCCGGTAGCGCGGGCGGTCGAAGTCCTTGCCGGACTGCTTATCTATATAGACGCGGCTTTGCGGTACGCCGCGTTCCGCCATGGCTATGAGCTGGCGGTCCTCGTGCTGATCGGTACTGGATACGCGGACGTATCCGTAAACCTTCCCCATAGGCGGGCTCCTTGCGGTTGCGGTGCGTCGGCACGGTTATTCGGTCTCGCTGGGCGTGTCGGGAGCATGGGCGTTCGCGGAGCTGGCAGTCTGGGATGCAGGCTTCTTTACGCGGCGCGTGGAGCTCGCCTTGCTCTTCTGGGACATATCCTGCGCCATATCGTGCATGTACTTGGAGAGCGTGGAGAGTTCGATATACACTCCGTACTCCTTCAGCTTTTCAGCGATTTCTCTGGTGGTGAAGCCGCGCTTCTTCATGTCGCGAAGCGTCGGGTAAAGGGCGCGGATGGCCTCTCGGTAGGTCATTTCGTGGCTGCCTTCGAGCGTCTTTTTCTCGTTCTGAAGGTTGGGAAACTCCGCTATAATTTTGCGGACAGTCTCAGTATTGGTTTTGATCATAGATTCATCCTTTCGACGTATACATTGCGTCGGGTTAGAGGTTCACCGATTCCCGGTCGAGCGGGACGGTCGCCCACGTTTTGCTCATGCAAAACATAGTGGGCTATATCTTGGGCCTCGGGCCAAGTCTGAGGAGTGCGGATTATCGAGGGGAGAAGGAAGGTCCGTCGTCTTCGCGGGCAGGCGCAGGCCTGAGTGCGGCGAGGCGATTCTGCCGCTCCATTTCGGCACGGCGCTCCTCTTCCTGCTTGTTGGTGAGGAACTGCTCGAAGCGGGGCTTTTCATCCGGCTGACTAAGGAACTGCTTGATCGTGCGCGACTCCTCTTCGGTCTCGTCTTTCTTCTTCTTCAGCTCTTCAAGCTCCCGACGGAGGTGGTCGATCCTGCGGGCCTGTTCTTTCAGTTCGCGATTTCGCTCGGCAAGAAGTCCATCAGCGATTTGTTTCCGCCCCTCCAGAATGGCCTTTTCCGCTAGAGCCTTTTTCTGTTCTTCGATGACGCGTCGCGCCTGTGCCAGCACGGTCTTGAAGTTGAACATGGATGCTTCGGGCAACTCCTCATTTCGAGCGAGATACCTTTCGGCTTCGCGGGCCTGCTTCTCATATTCCTTGATTTTGCCTTTGAGATGCTCTTCGAGTTCGCTGGCCGCGTAGAGCGTATCGAGCGCATGGCGCAGAACTTTTACGTTGTCGGCGGCGATGCGCTCGCGCTCTTCCTTTTCCTGCTTGAACTCGCGGGTATTCAAGTGAATACGCTTCGCACCGGGTACTTGTTCCACGCCGCGTTGAATCTGGAAGCCGCATTTCTGCAAATGCTCCGGAAGTTCGCTTTGCAGGCGGCGAAGACTTTCGCGAGTGTAGATAGCGTTGGCGTTGAGCCGACCGTCCGGCGTCACCGGAACGTGCAGGAAGTGCATGTGCGGCGTTTTCTCGTCCATGTGGATCATGGCGGAGATGACATTTTCCTGCCCCACGAAGCGGGCGAGGAAGTCGCGGCACACCTCGAAGAATCGCCGCTGTTCCTCTGGTGGCAGACGCGCGAAGAACGGCAGGTCGGAGGTGACGATCAGACCGCAGAGGACAACCGCGTCTTTGCGTACGGCCTTGGGCAGGTTAAGAGCCTCGATGCGAGCCAGCACCGCTCGGGCGTAGTCGCGCACTTCTGGCTGGTGAAGTTCGTAGTTCTCGCGGCTCTTCTCGTGCCTGATGTCGGGATTAGAATGGCTTCGCCGCTCGCGCCTGTTGTGGCTCTGGATGCCGCGCAGGGACTCGCGTTTGAATTTATCCATATGAAGGACGAGGTACGACATGGCGGCTCCCTAGTCATAGGCGATGCTCGCCGTGTTGATGCGTTCCATGAGGGCGCGGATGTCCTCCACGCGCCACGCGGACGTGCGCGGGCCGAGTTTCACGGGCTTGGGGAAGACGCCGCTGCGGCATCCTTCCCACCACGCGCTCTTACTCACGGGGAAGATTTTGAGGAGCTGGGGCAGGCGGACGTATCCGACTGCGGGAAGGTCGATTGTGTTCTGCATAAAGCAAAACCTCCTTGGTGAATTTGACACCTCGGAGGTTAGGAAAATCGGCGGGAAATGTTCGGGAAAGAATCGGGAATTTTCTGGGAATTTTGTGGAAAACCGGGAAGATGACGGGAATCACTCCTGACGGATGCTCAGGCGGGCGGCACGAAGCAAGAGTTTATCGACATGATTGCGATAGGATTTGTCGTCGCCGAACTCCTTCGGGGAGAGCAACCTGCCGACCTGCGTCTTGCCGACCTTGCACCAGTTCAGGAGAACGTGGGCAGTGACGCACTCGTCGAAGTCATCCTTCCTTTTCTAAACAGATTGGTTGAAAATAAATGCGCCATAATTTATATATCAAGCATGGTCTAACTATTATTGGGAGCTCATATGAAGATTCTGTACAAGCCTGTAGAGTTTATCATAAATCAAGGTCGTAAGCACCCTAATATTTGGAAATTTGCTGATACAGAGCGGGCACGACGTGGCGATATTTCAGGGAGAAGTTGGCCTAATTATGTATTCTTACCTGTAGAACATGTAGAAGATGGGATGACTGTAAAAGAAAATCATCCAATTTTTCAGGCAAGAAGTGAACGAGCTGCTTGTGCGGCGTTAGCTTGGAGACCCACTCAAGATATTGTTCACTTTGACGCTGACGTTTATGCAGCACTTACCAATACTCCTCCCTCAAATGATCTACCGGATATAATTTTTAAAAGGCTTCCGGCGTGGTGTATGTATATAGATTTGAACGATGAAGTCTTTCATGGATTTTTCGTACTGTTAGATTTCGACTCTGAAAAATTACAAGATGAACTTTATATGGTTCTCCTTCCCCACGACTCTTCCTCTCCACCATCAATTGTAGTGTTACCTCTTGGGCATAATTCTATTCAAGCTGGTATTAATCAGTTTTTTGAAAACGGGCTAAATACTGCTAAAAATTTTGGAGATTATCAACAAGTTGAACAGACAGATATCATTCGTATACTTGATCAGTATGACAAGTCTGTTCCAGATTTTCATGCTCAGAATCTTATGCCAACCATGATATCTTTAACTTTATACCTCTGTTCCGAAGAAGCGGAATGGGGAAGTAAAACTCCTGGCCAATCTCACCCAACATATGCAGAACCCACGAAGACCAAAAAAGGTTGGAGACTCTTTCCTCCAGACGCTCCACGAATTTGGTATGTTGGAGAAGAAACAGGAATTCAAATTCGCTCCTCGCGTTCCACTGCCTCCTCCAATAAAGGGATGAGACCTCATATTCGCCGAGCTCATTGGCATACATATTGGACAGGAAGAAAAGTTTGGAAAGAAGGAGAAACTCCAGTCCCACAAATACCTAAAGTACGTTGGTTGCCGCCAATTCCTGTGGCTTTACAACAAGATATTACAAACGAAGAAGTATAGTATTAAGTTGATTAATTAAAACAGATAAAAAAGGCGTACATTTCTGCAATGAAAGCCTAAAAATATGCAGATAGTACGCCTTTTTTATCTAATATTTTAAATGTTATCCTACCCACGCCCTCAGCATATCCATGCCGTCGTAGCCGTGCTGGCGCATGGCGTTTCGTTCCTCATCCGTCCAGCCGGTATCAGCGATGGTGAGTTGGGGATAGCCTTCAGTTTCGAAGTCAGGAGTTTCAGCGGGGGCATAGATTCTCGTTTCGTCAGCGGTAAAGTCGCACATCGTTCGTTCCTCCGTGTCAGGCGGCGTTCTTCAATTCATCTAAATAATCGGCCCATTCCTGCATCATGCGGCGGCGTTCCGGCAGGTATTCCGCGTAGTTGTAGGCCGCACGGACGCCGTTTCGTTCTGAGTGCGCAAGCTGGCGTTCTATCCAGTCGCGGTTATAGCCGCGCTCGTTGAGGAGCGTCGAAGCCAGTGAGCGGAAGCCGTGTACGCACATTTCGTGTTTCTCGTAGCCCATGCGGCGCAGGGCATTGAGCATGGTCACTTCGGAAATGGGGCGCACATCGGTGCGGATAGACGGGAAGAGGTATCTGCCGTCGCCGGAGTAGAGCCGCAGTTCTTCCAGCACGGCCACGGCCTGCCGGGACAGCGGGACGATATGGGCCGTGCGCATCTTCATGCGTTCGGCGGGGATACGCCACTCGGCGTTGGAGAGGTCAAATTCCTTCCACTCGGCGGCACGCAGTTCGGTGTGGCGGGTGAAGACCAGAGGGGCGAGCTTCAGCGCACAGACCAGCGGAAAATAGCCCTCGTAGCGGTCGATGTCGCGCAGGAGCTGCCCGACCTTCGGCGGCGAGGTCACGGATGCCCGATGCACCACCTTATGAGGTTTCAGTGCCCCGCGAAGCTCGCTCACAGGATTCTGCTTCACTTTGCCGAGAATGATCGCGTAGCGGAAAATCTGCCCGATGATCTGGAGGATAAGTCGGATCGTAGCCATGTCGTTCTGTGAGCCAAGGAGTTGAAAAATGATGTTGTCTTCCTAAGACCGCTTGGCCTCCGACTTGGTTTCAGTGCCCCGCGAAGCTCGCTCACAGGATTCTGCTTCACTTTGCCGAGAATGATCGCGTAGCGGAAAATCTGCCCGATGATCTGGAGGAT
>JAZQMJ010000144.1:0-8138 GCA_045543435.1 Mailhella sp. | reverse complement strand
ACCTCTTCGTGGTCATCGCCCTGCTGTACGACGTAGGTCAGCCCTGGCGCCTGCCCTACCCGCTCACCATCTCCTTCGGCACCACCTCCATCCTGTTCGAAGTGGGCCTGTGCGTGGGCATCTACCTCTCCGTGCTCTTCATCGAATGGTCCCCTGTGGCCATGGAATGGCTCATGAGCATCCGTCAGAGCGAAGAGAACGCCGTGC
The DNA here is from genome assembly GCA_045543435.1 of Mailhella sp. Taxonomy (GTDB): domain Bacteria; phylum Desulfobacterota; class Desulfovibrionia; order Desulfovibrionales; family Desulfovibrionaceae; genus Mailhella. Next base: position 7,931 of record JAZQMJ010000144.1, on the reverse strand, counting down.
ATCCCAAGGTGTACAAGGTCCTCGTGTGGCTGCGCCCCTATCTGCGCACCATCCGCAAGTATGTGCTGTGGATGACCATCCCGCTCACCGTCATGGGCGTCATCCTCTCCACCATGCATCAGTCTTCGCTCGGCTCCCTGTTCCTCATCGCGCCCAGCAAGCTGCATCCGCTGTGGTACTCCGCCTTCCTGCCCGTGTTCTTCTTCGTGTCCTCCATGGCCGCCGGCCTCTCCATGGTCATCTTTGAAGGCACGCTGGCCCACAAGGCTCTGCACCACAAGATGGACGAAACCCACCTTGCCGAAGCCGACGGTGTGGTGCTCGGCCTCGGCCGCGCCTGCTCCATCATCCTTGCCGGCTATTTCATGATGAAGATCATGGACATCGGCATGGACCACGACTGGCACTGGCTGTTCACCGGCTACGGCGCCTGGTTCGCCGTCGAGCTCATCGGCTTCGTGGCCGTGCCCTGCATGCTCTATGCCATGGGCGCGCGCGAACGCAAGACCTGCTACATGCGCTGGGCCGCCGCCCTCACTGTTGCCGGCATCGTCATGAACCGCTTCAACGTGTCCATGGTGGCCTTCAACTGGCAGCTGCCTTCCGTTGACCGCTACTTCCCCAGCTTCCTCGAAGTGATGCTCTCCGTGTTCATCGTCACCTGCATCGTCACGGCTTACCGCTTCATCGCCGCCAAGATGCCGATGCTCTATGAACTCAAGGAATTCAAGTCTCACCATTGATGCGCTGACGGAGATTACAGATGTTCTACACGCTCTACGAATTCATGGTCTATACGAAGAGCCTCACCTATCTCCTCATGGGTGTGACGCTCGTGCTTTTCGTGTGCTTCTTCCGCTTCATCACCGCTCGCGATGAAAGGAGCGGCCGACCGGACAACTGGAAAGAACTGAAGTTCTGATCCCAGAGCCTGCCGGGCAGGAATACTGCTCGGCAAGCCTTCCAAGGAGTATTCAATGCTAGAATTGCTTTCCGGAACTCTGTTCAAGATTTCCCTTCTGATATTCACCGTCGGCCTCATCTACCGCCTCGTGCAGTATGTGCGCGGCCTCGACTGGAGGCTTGAACGCGTGGCCTACGCCCACATGGGCAAGGCTGGCGTACTCGGTGCCGTATGGTCTGTCCTCACCTGGATCCTTCCCTTCGGCACCCGCGGCTGGCGTACCCAGGGCTTCGCCACCATCGCCTTCTTCTTTTTCCACCTCGGCGTGGTGATCTGCCCCCTGTTCCTTGCCGGGCACATGGTCATCATGGAAGAGGCCATCGGCGTTTCCTTCCCGGCCTTGTCCGTTGCCGCTGGCGATGTGCTCGCCGTTCTCGGCGTGCTTGGCGGCGTTATGCTGCTGGCCCGCCGCATCACCCTGCCTCAGGTGCGTTTCCTTACCGATCGTAAGGATATCGCCATTCTTGGTCTCTGCCTCTTTACGCTTGTCACTGGCATCGTGGCCCGTTTCGATCTGTTCGCATATGAATTCATGTTGGGGCTGCATATGCTTTCAGGCGAAGTGATCCTCGTGCTCGCTCCGTTCACCAAGCTCTCCCATATGGCACTGTTCTTTGCATCCCGTGCTCAGCTTGGCATCGACTTCGCAGTGAAGAGAGGCGGAGCTTCCCGCGGCCCTGCCTTCCCCTGGTAGGCTGGAACGCGTCTGGAGGGCGGGGCTGTCCCGTCCTCCCTTCAAATTGAATCCCCCATTGTGGATGGAGATTAGATATGCCTGAAGGAATTCTCTGCAACAGAAAGCCTATCAATACGGAAGAGGATCTGAAGAGACTCCTCGCCGACAAGGGCGGCAAGCAGTACTATGAAGAAATGAGGAACATGGAAGTCGATGTCCGTGCTCTTCAGGATACCCTCGAAAAGACCTGCAAGTCCCGTACTCGTACCTGGCTCGAAATTTGTGCTCACTGCTCTCTCTGCGCCGATTCCTGCTTCTTCTACAAAGCCAATAATCGCGACGTTGAGCAGACTCCTTCCTACAAGATCAACACCACCCTTGGTGAAATGGTTCGCCGCAACGGCAAGGTAGATACCGAATTCATGATCCGTGCCATGGATATCGCCTGGGGTAAATGTACCTGCTGCAACCGTTGCGGCAACTACTGCCCCCACGGCATCGACGTCGGCGTCATGATGAGCTACCTGCGCGGCGTTCTTTACTCTCAGGGCTTCTGCCCCTGGGAAATGAAGATCGGCGCCGGCATGCACCGCGTCTACCGCGCCCAGATGGACGTGACCACCGAAGACTGGATCGAGACCTGCGAATGGATGGCCGAAGAAGGTCAGGAGCAGATCCCCAGCCTCGAGATCCCCATCGACAAGGAAGACTGCGACATCATGTATGTGCTCAACGCGCGTGAGCCCAAGATCTACCCCGATGACGTGCAGGCTGCCGCCATGCTCTTCCACATTGCCGGCGAAAGCTGGACTGTGCCTTCTGAAGGTTGGGAAAACACCTCTCTCGCCATGTTCGCCGGCGACTGGCAGGCCTGCGCCGACAACGTGAAGGCCATGTACGCCGCCATCGAACGCCTGCGTCCCAAGTGCGTGGTCGAGACCGAATGCGGCCATGCCCATCGCGCTTCCGCCGTCGAAGGTCCTTACTGGGCCGGTCAGGAAGACGGCAAGGCTCCCGTGCCCTACCTGCACTATGTGGAATGGCTGGCCAACGCCATCCGCGACGGCAAGATCAAGATCGACCCTGCGAAGAAGATCAAGGAACCCTGCACCCTGCAGGACTCCTGCAACTACATCCGCAACCACGGCCTTGAAAAGCACACCCGCTACATCATGTCCCAGATCGCTGAGGACTTCCGTGAAATGGAAGAACACGGCGCTCACAACTACTGCTGCGGCGGTGGCGGCGGCATGAACGGCATCGGCCGCTACCGCGAAGAGCGCGACAAGGGGCTTTTCATGAAGCTCCAGCAGATCCGCGAAACTGGAGCTACCCTCGTCATTTCTCCCTGCCACAACTGCTGGGACGCCATCCGCGACACTATGGAAGTGTACGAAGTGCATGACATCAAGTGGTCCTTCCTGAAGCCGCTGATCCTGGATATGTGCATTATTCCGGATCATCTGAAGCCTCAGGACGAAGACGAAGAATAAGCACTGAATGCAGGTTGGCCGTCCGTGCCAGCCTGCATTTTTTTGACCAGCGGCAACTGACTTCTGTTGCATTGCCTTATTACTTGCCGGAGAGCCTATGCGCCGCAGAAAAGTCGTTATTCCAACTAAGCAGAGCAATGGTTTCAATTCCGAACCGTGCGAGCATTTCGGCAGATGTTCGGCTTTTACTATTGTGACCCTGGAAGACGGCACGATAACTGCGGTGGAGACTGTTCCCAATGAATTCAGCGGATGCTGCAGCTGTTCTGATGTAATACGCCTTCTTCGGGAAAAAGGCATGACAGCTCTGCTGGTGCATAAGATTGGAATGTATCCGTTGCGCATTTTGGATGAACTGAACGTTTCAGTTCATTTTTTCAGCAGAAGAAAGAACATCCGGGATGTTCTTGAAGATTTTCTCAGCAATAGGCTTCGAGATTTTAGCAAAAATGATATATGCGACGGAGAATGTGAACGTTGAACTGCCGCTTATGAGGTTTGCTTAAAGGGCGTCGACTGTTCTTGCAGGTATGACTATCCCAACAATGTTATGTCAGGACAAAGGCATGGATAAGCTCTCTAGAGAAACTGTTGATCAGCTGCAGAAGCAGCTTGCAGATATAGCCTTGAAAATTCAGGTTCTTTCTGCCAATCTGGATATGCTGACAAGCGAGAATGAAGAACCTCATGCCGATATGCTGGTTCCCATACAGGAGGGGAAGATCAGTGATGCCGGCAGCAATTCCATCCGCGAAAACAGCATAATCTGTCTGGAGTGCGGCAAGATCTGTCGAGTGCTGACCTGGCGCCACCTCACTCTTCACGGCCATACGGCACACACCTATCGAATGAAATGGCATATCGAAAAGGATGTGCCTCTCATGTGCAACTCGCTGCTTCAGTCCCGAAAGAAAAGAATGAAGGAAATGAAGCTGTGGGAGCGGAGCAAGGCGTCGAGACAGAAGCGGCACAAGGACTGAAGCGACACACATCCTGCAAAAGAAAAAGCTGGCCTTTATCGACCAGCTTTTTCTTTTGCCTGTCATGCATGATGAGTTGCCCTTGGAAGCGCAAGGCGAGCCCGCATGCCGCCTTCGGGAAGGTTGCTGAGCTGGATTTCGCCGCCGTCCAGCTTGGCGGCATTCTGGGCTATGCTCAGCCCCAGGCCAAGCCCGCCGGAACATTTGTTGCGTGAGGAGTCGAGGCGGAAGAAGGGGCGCATCACGCGGTCAAGGCAGCAGTCAGGTATCCCCGGCCCATTGTCGATGACATCGACGAAAGCCTGGGTATCCGTGGATGCGATGCGTACCTGAACACGCCCGCGGCCATAGGCTATGGCATTCGAGAGCAGGTTCCGCAGGCTCAGCTCGAGGGCGCTCGGGCGAGCCATCACGCATATGCGTTCGCCTTTGGTCACACAGCTGAAGCATTCTATGGTCAGCGAGGGCTGACTGGCTTCTTCGACGAAGCTCTCGATGAAGGAGGGCAGATCGAGCAGGAGCGGCGATTCGGCGCTGAGCCCGCTTTTGGTGAGGGCCATGCCTTTTTCCAGCAGGTTGGATATCTCGTGGATATTCGACTGGATATTCATCCGAAGCTGTTCGTCGGCTATGAGTTCGGAATTGATCTGGATGCGGGAGAGCGGCGTGCGCATGTCGTGAGCCAGAGCCGTGTACATGTCGTCCCGCTCATGCATCAGGTTCTGTATCTGCCTGCGCATGGAGTTGAAAGCCTGGGCGGCCTGACGCACTTCCGCGGTGCCGTTTTCATCCATTTTGGTCTGCTGGCGGTCAGGATTCTTGCCAAAATTCAGTGCAAGCTTCGTAATGTCATTGATGCTCTTTGCGACACTGCTCACCAGTATGAGGGCGAGCGTCATGACTGTGGTGCAGAAGACCAGTGTCGCCAGGGCCGCCCAAAGTTCCTCATGGGGGATATCCACGAACCAGAAGGTGAGGGGGATGCAGAGATGGAGCAGGAGGGCAGCGCAGAACAGCGCGAGGAGCTGGGTGCGCAGACTCGTCTCTTTGAGAAAGTTAGGCATCGCAAGCCTCATTCAAAGGCATCTTCCACATATACCCTTCGTTGCGATACGACTGGATATAGGCCGAATTCTTGGAGTCCTCACCAAGCTTCATGCGCAGCCTCCGGATACGGACGCTGATATTCTGCGGGTCGGAACTGCTGGCTTCCACCTGGTCGATGAGCTCTTCGCGGCTCAGGATAGTATTGGGATGGGCAAGGAAATACGAAAGCAGTCGATAGTCGCCGGGGGTGAGCATGACGACGAGGCCGCTGTCATTGGAAAGCTGGCGGCTTTTGCGCTCAAGAGTCCATTCGCCGAAGGAAACCTTCTCCGCCCTGGTTTTGGCCTCCTGGGCAGGAACGGCGGAGCGCCGCAGGACGGCATGGATGCGGGCGATGAGTTCGGCCGTAAAAAACGGCTTGGAGAGGTAGTCGTCTGCGCCGGCATGGAGCCCGGCCACTCTGTCGGTAGGATCGCCCAGCGCGGAAATCATGATGATGGGGATGCGGGCATAGGGGCTGTCCTCCTTGCGGAGCTCGCGACATACGGACAGGCCGTCCACGCCCGGCAGGAGGACATCGAGCACGATGGCATCGATGGGAGCCGAGTTTTTCAGTTCCTCGAACATGCTGCTGGCATCTTCGGCAACAATAGGGACAAAGCCGTGAGAAAGGCGTTCTGCCAGTGAGCGGCGCAGCTCTATATCATCTTCCACTATCAAGATTCTAGGCTGTTCCTGCATTCCTACCTCGTATTCATTCTGTCGCCGGACTGAAGCAAATCTGAAAGTTGCCGGACAGAAAAATTTAGCTTTTTCGCGTGAAAGATAAATTCAAGAAAGCTGTTTCATTCGTATTCCAGAAACAATCAATTTGCAATAGCTGGGACAGTTTCGTAACGTGCTAAAAAATAATAAATTTTTGTAAAAATGTTTATGTTATCAGCATATTGTGAAAAATATCATTTTTTATTCAAGGGGTATGAAAATTGCAATATTTATTCTTTTTTCATTCATTATGATTTCTGCGTGAGCCCCTGCCCTTGTGCTGAGGCTGGCATCGACGCCAGCGAGACAGCTGGTAGCTTTTGACAAAAATAACTGCTGGAAAAATACATGGATAGATAACGCCGTCTCTGCCAGCCCCGTACCGGGAATGCTATTGGGGGCAGGCACTCGCTGTCTGGAGCAGCCGGAGGGGCTTTTTTGTCGGCTCAGCGGCAGAAAAAACGCAGGTGCAGGCCTTTTCTTCCTTCCTGATGATAGACAAGCCCGGAATGTAGAGCTATGTTCAAATCCGTGCCGTGATTTTGCGGCGCCTAGCATAACAACGTATTCCTGCTGGATTTTTGCCGCATAAAAGCAGAGCGGTCCAGTAGGGAAATCGCCGCAGGAAGCGGCACTGAACATTCTGGAGGAAAGCCCCATGAGCATGTGGAACAGCGTTTCTAAAATGGCCAACGGCCTCGTTCTCGGCCTCGCCGCTCTCGGCCTCACCGGCACTGCCGCCCTCGCCGACGAAGTGGTCCTCTACTCTTCCAACCAGCCTGAACTGCTCGACGTCATCGCCCAGGGCTTCAAGGAAAAGACCGGCCACACCATGACCTCCGTGCGCATGGGCACCGGCGAAGCTATGAAGCGCATCGCCGCCGAACGCGCCAACCCCCTCTGCGACGTGTTCTGGTCCGGCGACCTTGCCGTGCTCGACAACGCCAAGGCCGACTTTGCTTCCTACAAGTCCCCCGAAGCCGCCTGCCTTGATGCCGCCCTGGTGGAAAAGGACGCCAAGTGGACCGCCTCCAATACCCACCTCATGATCTTCATGGTCAATACTGACCTCATCCCCGAAGCCGACATGCCCAAGAGCTGGGCCGATCTGCTGGATCCTCGTTTCAAGGGCAAGATCGTTATCGGCAATCCTGAGAAGTCCGGCTCCGCCTACGCCCAGGTGTACGGCTTCTATCAGATGTTCGGCGACAAGGGCCTCGAAAAGCTCGTAGAAAACGCCACCATCCTCGACAGCTCCAGCCTCGTGTACAAGGGCACTGCCGAAGGTGAATTCGCCCTCGGCATCACCATGGAATACGCCGCCCAGCGCTATGTTGCCGGCGGCAACCAGAAGATCAGGATCGTGTACCCCGCCGACGGCGTCATTTCCGCCCCCGAAGGTGCGGCTATGATCAAGGGCAGCAAGCACCCCGAAGCCGCCAAGCAGTTCATGGACTACCTGCTCTCCAAGGAAGTGGAAGACATGATCTTTGCCAAGTACTTCCGCCGCGCCACTCGTCCTGACGCAGCCGAAGTTTCCGGTATGCCCGCCACTGCCTCTCTGAAGATCCTCAACGTGGATCCCGCTGAAGCTGGCAACGCCAAGAAGACCATTCTGGCGAAGTGGAAGAAACTCGTTCTCAACAAGTAGATCATCTATTCGGAAGTATATCAGGCGTGGGCATGCAGTATGCTCACGCCTTCGGAGTTTTTTATGGTCATAGAGTTAAAGGACATCGTCAAGCGCTTTGGGCAGAACACTGTCGTCAACCATGTCGATCTTACCATCGGCGACGGTGAGTTCTTCACCCTGCTCGGGCCCAGCGGCTGCGGCAAAACGACGCTTCTGCGCATCCTTGGCGGCTTTTTGAAGCCGAACGAGGGCAAGGTGCTCTTCGACGGTGAGGATATCGTGAACGTTCCGCCCTACAAGCGCGAGATCAATACCGTTTTCCAGAAGTACGCCCTGTTTCCGCACATGAATGTATTCGATAACATCGCCTTTG